>CAMATH010000002.1 GCA_945860955.1 Planctomicrobium piriforme | reverse complement strand
ATGCCAATCATCGCGGCGACTACAAACCAGACCACATCGCGGCGATAAACAAAGTTCGGATCAAACCGCAGGAGCCGCAACAGCCGGGTGACAACCCACGGACCAAGCGTGCTACCCAACGAGATTCCCGCCGCCACACCCGGGGACGCGACCCCCAGTTCAATCAGAAACACCGCGAGAAAGATGATGGGAGCATAGCGGATTCCCCAGCGGAACATCACGCCGACGGCGATTCCGGGGGGGAGCCAGATGAGACTGATCTGCGGCTCGGTGAATGCGATCGCCAGTCCCAGCCGTCCCGCCGCGTAGACACCCACAAGCGCCAGCAGACTCCGCCCCAGGACTGTCAGGGTGGTTTCAAGCAGCCGACTGGGTGTGCCTGCGGACTGAATCACGTGACGTCGTTTCGAATTTGCCTGGCCGAGGATTGAGGTGGAGACGCGGTCACCGCGTGTATGTGCTGAAAGTCTCGACACACACGCGGGGGGGGGTTGCGGACACGTGTTTCCAGAACGATGATATCAACGGTGGAATCGACACGCATCTCCGGAATTTCCGCCGGGCCCTGTGCGAATCCAGAGGGAGTGTAGTCCGGCCTCCGCAGAATTTGGTACAAACAAGCAGATTGTCTCCCACAAATCGGCCTGAGAACCGCATGATGTCGCGTCCCGCCGTCGCCACGCCGCCTGGAACCCTCTCCCGCCGGGCTGCGCTGGGATATGCCACCGCCGGCCTCGGTTTGACGCTGCCTGGCTTACTCAACGCCCGCAGCCACGCCCGTCCGATCGAGACCGACGGTCTCCCGCCGATTCGCTCGTGTGTGATCGTCTTTTACTATGGCGGTCCCAGTCATCTCGATACGTATGACTTGAAACCGAACGCGCCGGCGGAAGTGCGGGGCGAGTTTCAGCCGATCGCCACCACGGTCCCCGGCCTGTTCGTGAGCGAGCACCTGCCCCGAATGGCGCGGTGCATGCACAAGACGGCGCTCATCCGCAGCATGCACCATGGGAATCGACTGCATGATTCCGCGTCGACAGAGTCGCTCACAGGTCGGCAGTCCCCCGTCGGCGACCGCGAAGAATTCGCGCCGATCAAACAGTTCTTCCCCTGCCATGGATCCACGCTGACACACCTGCGCCCCGAACTGAAATTCGAAATCCCCCACGCGGCGTTGCCCTTTGTGTTTCACAATGTGGTCGACACCCCGTGCCAGGGGGGAGGGTTTCTGGGATCGAAATACGATCCGTTGCAAATCAACGTCGATCCCGAGAATCGCAGCTACAGCGCGGGGGCGCTCTCTCTTCCGGAAGGGCGGAACTCGAATTCGGTCACCGATCGTCGCCGACTGCTCGAAACCTTGCAGCAGGGAGGGTTCGCCTCCAGCCTCGGCGGCAGTTGGCAGCATTACAGCGACCGGGCGTATCAACTGCTCAGTTCGCAAACGATTCGTCGTGCGCTCGATCTGTCACAGGAGCCTGTGACGATCCGCGACCGGTACGGCTACGGCCCGCTCCCCGCCAGCACGGCCGCCCAGGATGACGGAGTCGGTTACGGCCGACAGATGCGCGGGCAGAACCTGCTGGTCGCCCGCAGGCTGGTGGAAGCGGGGGTACCGTTCGTCAACGTCTACGACTTTCGGCAACAGGGCCAAAACTGGGACGCGCACGCCAAGAACTTCCATCAGCACAAGTCGCATCTCTTGCCGTTGGCCGACCAGAGCCTCAGCGCTTTGATCGACGATCTCGACGACCGGGGGCTCCTGGAATCGACGCTGGTGGTGGGGATGGGAGAGTTCGGCCGGACGCCGAAAATCAATAAAGACGCGGGACGCGATCACTGGCCCGACTGTTACAGCGTGGTCCTGGCAGGGGGCGGAGTGCGCGGGGGGATGATCTACGGTTCGAGCGACCGGACCGGAGCCTACCCGGCGAGCGACCCGGTGACCCCCGCCGACCTGGCAGCAACCATCTTCTGGCGCTTCGGCATCGATCCGACGTCAGAGATCCACGATCTCACCGGACGGCCCTGGCGGATTGCAGAGGGACAGCCGATCCGCGGGCTGTTTGTGTAAGGGCTAAGCGCTTCCCATGCCACTACGAGATCACTTTCGCCCCCGTTTGGAGTTGCGTCATTCCTGGGACGCGTTGCACGCGATGTGGCCGGCCGTCATCGTTCAGCAGCTCTTTCCCCTCCTTCCGCCGGGGTATGTCGCGGCTCCAGGGGTCCACGTGGGTGCGACGTTTGAAGTCGACGTTTCGGCCCACCAATTGGACGAGGCAGGACGGGTTGAAACTCCGACGATTGAAAACGGCGGTTTGGCGGTCGCCACCCAGGCACCTCCTCGACCATCGCTGTCGGTTGAAACGGAGCTTGCTGATCAGGACGAGTATGAAGTCAAGATCTATGATGACAGTTACGGACGACGATTGGTGGCCGCGATTGAGATTATCAGCCCTGCCAACAAAGATCGCCCGGTGACACGTCGCGCGTTTGTGGGTAAGGTGGCCGCGTTACTTTCAAGTGGTGTCTGTGTATCGATGGTCGATATCGTGACAACCCGCGAGTCGAATCTCTACGCCGAACTGATGGAGGGATACAACGCGACCGATCCCGCGATCAGCCCCGAATGCCCCGCCCTGTACGCCGTCACAATTCGCGCCCGCAAACGTCCCCGTCGGAAATCGCTTCTCGAAAGCTGGTTTCATCCCGTCACCGTCGGTCAACCGCTTCCGACGCTTCCCATCTGGCTCGACGACGCATTGAATATCGCGCTCGACCTGGAAACCAGCTACGAAGAAGCGTGCCGCTATCTGAAGATCGGCTGAGAACGCGGGAACAAAAAGTGGTCGCAGGGTGGGCTATGCCAGCACCTCATGCACCACTCGGCCGGCCACGTCGGTCAGCCGATAGTCTCGGCCTGAATAGCGGTAGGTCAGCTTTTCGTGGTCGAGGCCCATCAGGTGCAGAATCGTCGCGTGCAGGTCATGCACATGGACCCGGTTTTCCACAGCCGACAGGCCGAATTCGTCGGTGGCACCAAAGCTGAAACCCGGTTTCACCCCGCCCCCCGCCAGCCAGGTGGTGAAACCATAGTGGTCATGGTCGCGGCCTTTTTGGCCTTCTGATGTCGGGGCGCGTCCGAATTCACCGCCCCAGACCAACAGTGTTTCTTCAAACAGACCGCGCTGTTTCAGATCTTTGATCAGGCCGGCGATTCCCTGGTCACAGGCGCGGGCCAGTTCGGCGTGGCCCCCTTCGATATTCTCGTGGCCGGTGTCCCAGGCAATGTCGTAATCGTTGATCGACAGCGAGAGCTGCACGACGCGCACACCCCGTTCGATCAATCGACGCGCCAGGAGGCATCCCTTCGCGTATTCGCTGTCGCCGTACAGAGCGAGTGTCGCCTGCGTCTCGCCCGAGATGTCGAACGCTTCCGGAACCGAAAACTGCATTCGAAACGCCATTTCCATAGCGGCGATTCGCGACTCGAGAGCCGAGTCGTTCTGTTCGCGGTCGGCGTGCAGACGATTCAACCGCCGCAACAGGTCCACCTGCTGTCTCTGTGCGTCGCGGGAGACGAACTGGTTCCGCAGATCGCTCAGCACCGATTCCGGACGCATCTGATGCACATTGACATAACAGCCGGCGTACGCCCCAGGAAGAAAGCTGTTGCCCCAATTAGCCATCTGCCCCCGGGGTTGAGCGCGGGGTGACAGCGCGACAAACCCGGGCAGATTCTGGTTCTCGGTCCCCAACCCGTACACCAACCACGAACCCATGCTGGGGCGGTTGGGCTGCAGGTGCCCGACATTCATCATCATGATCGCCCCCGCGTGTTCGGGGATGTCGGTGTGCATCGAGTGGATGAAACAGAGATCGTCGACGCATTGCCCCACATGCGGAAAAATGTCGCTGACCCATTTGCCACATTCGCCGTACTGCTTGAAGCCGAACGGCGAAGGGAACAATCCCCCTTTCGTATTGCGCAGCGACTTGCGATCAACTTCCGACGGGCGCTGGCCCGCGTGGTCGCGTATGGCCGGCTTGTGATCGAAGGTGTCGACCTGCGACGGGCCGCCCGGCATGAAGAGCTGGATGACCCGCTTCGCTTTGGGGGCAAAGTGAGGTTGAGCCGCCGCCAGCGGACTGGCCGGCACCGCCGACGCGTTCCCTTCCAGCAAGGCCGCCAGCCCAAGTGAGCCGAACCCCGCCCCCATCTGGCGCAGCAGGTCCCGGCGGGTGAGCGGCGGGAACTGGGAATGGGTCGGCGACGATCCGCCAGTGAAAACAAAGGATCGCGTTCTCGCCATTTGGGATCATCCCCAATAAAAATCGGTTGGCCATGCGAAGGTGCCGGAATTTCACAGTAGAGTCCGGTCCGGACCGATCGTACCACAGGGGAACCGGGTTGGGCAGCGCAAGAACCGGGTCAGCGCTGGCCGCAGCATTTTTTGAATTTCTTGCCACTGCCACAGGGGCAGGGCTCATTGCGTCCGACACGTTCGAAGGGATTGCGAACCGTGACCGGTTCTTCGAATTCCTCTTCCCCGTCATCCCCATCCCCATCCTCGTCCTCTTCGTTGGAGTCCAGGTCGTCATCGGACTCTTCGTCATCGCCCTCGTCGATGTCATCATCCAAGTCGGCGTCGGATTCGAACCGATACGGATCCATTTCTTCCGTATTGACGGTTTCAAATCCGAGTGAAAGATGGCTTCCCCATTCCAGGAGTTCTTCCCCAGAAACCTCGTGCCCCAGAATGGTCATGCAGGCGGGAAGTTCGTCGAGAATTCCATCACCAAAATCCGGGTCTTGAGAAATCTGCGGAACACCGCACCGCTTGGCCTCGGACGAGAGCATGCGCACCAGCGACAGGGCCAGTCGGCTCGCCATCGGCTGTTTCACGGTGCGATCAAGAAGTCCCAACACCGCCCGTTCCGACTCGGCACACGGGAAACTCTCGAACACCATCGCCGCCCCCATCTGGAACTCCTCATCGCACTGCGGGTATTTCGATGCGATTGCCTCCAGCACCGAGGGATCACCCATCCAGGAAAGAGCCCGGGCCGCAGTGTCGGCGGCATCTTCCCATTCATCCTCCATCGCCGAAAGCAGCCTGGGGACCGACGACGCAATTCGACGTCTCCCCGCCGCCGAAATCGCGGCGAGATACCACTCGAGATTCTCGCCATCGTTTTCGTCAAGAATCGAAAGGATCTCCGCATCCGAGACTTCAGAACAATTCGTCAGGGCGCGGTCCAGAGCGATTCGGTCCAATTCGAACTCGAAATAGGTCTGTTCAATGCGACACGCGGCATCACGGCGATTCTCTAACGACCGGGCCTCGTCGCGCAACTGGGCCGGCGTCCAGGAGGCCATTCCCCGCTGTTTTTTGAGTCGACGTCGAATCACTGGGCGAATCGCGCGACACCCCTTCACTTCCGCGGCACATTCCTCCAGCAGCGACACCGAGGCGTGCAATAGGATGGTCTCCAGCGACTCGCAGTCGTCTCCCTCCTCCTTACGTTGGACCAAGAGCGCCAAGATCCGCTTCAGACAGTCGGTGTCCAGGGGCCAGCCGACGATCGCTTCGTGGATTTCTTCTCCAAACTCGCTGTGAGGCAGCTCGGCCGCGTCGAGGGCAAGTTGGGTCAAGCGCACATCGCCGCTTGTGACCGCGGCATGCTCCAGCCAGTGTGCCGCCAGGATCCGGGCGAATTCGTTCGGATTTGCCAATCCCTCAACAACAACATCCAACGTGGGAACCACAGCATCCACTCCTCGGACGGCACGGCGGGAAATCGCTCGCGTGCCACGGCTTCAAAAAAACACAGGTATCGGCAGCAAGGCCCAAGGCGGCACCTGCGATCTCCGCCGCATCAGCATCCGATGCGACAATCTGACCCAGTCGGCCGCATTTTGACAAGGCCGCAGCTCCCAGTCATTTTCTTAACGATTTTCGGACTTTTCAGGACCGTGTTCAAGATCGAACTGAAATCCGCCTGAATAGCAGACGGATCAATCCACAGCAGGCGGAGTACAACGATGACCCGGGAGAGGAGATCCTGAAGGACGAGATGTTGCAGGTCTGGGCCAAACTCTTGATAGGGCCGAAAGAGCAGAAAGAGGGAGTACTCGACATCCCGCCCCTTCTTGAAGACCGTTGGACCGCAGATCGCGCGGGATCAAATCGGGCGCTCATACGCAACACGATGTCGAAGTCCGCACCGAATCGAGCGATGAACTCGGGAGAAGGACAAACTCGACAGGACAACAGCTCAGAGAGAAGGATCTGAAAGTGGTGTGTGAACGGGTCGTTGCACCCTGCCTAAATGTAGATCTGTGATAGAAAAACCTTCATCGGTCGAGACCTCTGCCGGCGGACGTAAAAAAACCGGCCGTGCGAACGCACGGCCGGCTGGAATTCGACTCAACTCACGGCAGCAATCTCTACGACGCGGCCGACTCACCTGCGGGAGGTTCCGCAGCGGGTGCTTCCGGTGCGGGGGTCGACTCGACAACCGCGGGCGCAGCCGCAGAGACAGGAGCCTGACGTTTCTTTTTCGCCCGCTTCACGCGGTCATTGTTTCCGACAAACTCGATGAGAGCCTGGTAGCCACCGTCACCCAGCCGGCGATCGACGATTCGCAGGATGCGGGTGTAACCGCCGTTGCGGGTGGCGAATGTCTGCGCCAAGTCACTGAACAGAATCTCGACCGCAAGAGTGTCTCGCAGCAGGGCGAAGGCACGACGGCGGTACGCCACGCCGGGGGCTTTGGCTTGAGCCCATTCCTGCCAGCGCTTCGATTCACGCCACGCCTTCCATTCGGGAGAGTTGCGGGGCGCTGTGGTTCCGAGTGGGGCGGCTTTCGCGTCAGTCACCAGCGCCTTGCGGGCCATGGTCACCAGCTTTTCGACATAGGGCCGCAACTCTTTGGCCTTCTCAACGGTCGTGATGATCCGGCCGGCGACCTTAGGCTGGCCGACTTCACCTTCGACGATTCTCACGGTCTTGATGAAACTCGCCGCCATGTTGCGGAACATGGCATGGCGGTGCGAGGCATTGCGGCCGAGTGTACGACCCGAGATACGGTGACGCATGGTACTGACGCCTTCAACAAAAATGCCGGCGGGGTGCTTCTCCCCCCAAACCGGATGCCGAACTGACCGGTGACTTGGCAGACCTGGAAAACTACTTGCGGGACGAGACGGGACGCTGACCGAGCCGCAGGCCAATCGCCTCCAGCCGTTCACGCACTTCCTGCAACGTGGTCTCACCAAAGTTGCGCACTTGGAGCAACTGCTCCTCCGTCCGCGAAACCAGGTCGCGAACGGTATTGATTCCTTCCGACTCCAGGCAATTCGTCGCCCGGACGGACAGATTCAACTCAGCCAGACTGCGGCTGAGTTTGTCTTCCATATCGAGGTCGAGCGGGCTGTACCCGGTCGCCTCAGCCATCCCCAGCAAGTTGCCACGATCGGGCGGCATCTCGGGGCCTGGTTCACGGTAGGTAATGAACGGATTCAAGTGCTTCCGCAGAATCTTGGCAGCTTCCACCAGCGCCATCTCGGGCGTGGTCGTACCGTTGGTCCAGATCTCCAGAATCAGCTTGTCGTAGTTCGTCCGCTGACCCACCCGGGTCTCTTCGATCTTGTAGCGAACGCGGGTGACCGGAGCGAAAATCGCGTCGACCGGAATCACACCGATCTCGGGACTTCGCTGATAGTGTTCGGTCGCCGGCAAGAACCCACGGCCATTCTCGACCGTCAGCTCGATATTGAGCGGGACGTCCTCGGTCATCGTCGCGATGACGAAGTCGCGATTCAGAATCTCGACCTGATCGTCGGTCTGGATGTCCCCAGCCGTCACAAGACCCTTCTTGTTCCGCTCGATCCGAATCTTGCGTGGCTCGACGCTGTAGCTCTTCACCACCAGCGACTTGATGTTCAGGATGATGTCGGTCACATCTTCGACGACCCCGGGGATCGTCGTGAATTCATGCTGCACACCCTGAAACTTCGCCTGAGTGACCGCGCTTCCTTCCAGACTGGAGAGGAGAATACGTCGCAGGCTGTTGCCCACAGTCACACCGAAGCCGCGCTCAAACGGCTCGGCTGTGAATTTGCCGTAGGTCGCTGTGTTCTCGGGGCTGGCAACCGCACTGTTCGGCAGCTCGAGCCCGCGCCAACGAATTCGCATCGCAGTGTCTCTCCTCTAAAAACCGTCCCGCGGTAAACCGCCTCGCATGCGAAGCTGGCCCGCCAGAACTCCAAACAGGGTTATCGGGACAGGAACTCGATGATCAGCGCCGTCTGGACCGGCAACGACCAGTCGGTCTCACCTGGCAGCCGCAAGACTCGACCCGAAGGCGAATCCCCGGCGGAATCGACAGCGAGAAAATCGGGAAGGCGGCCGGAAAACGCCTCGAGACTCTGCTTCACAAAACGAAGGCTCTTCGGTCGCGCCTTGACGGAAACCGTATCCCCCGCCCGCACCAGCAGACTGGGAACCGTGACCTTCCGGCCATTCACGCAAATGTGTCCGTGAACGACAAGCTGCCGGGCGGTCCGGCGGTTGCCGGCGAACCCCAGCCGATGGACGATGTTGTCCAGGCGACGTTCCAACAGCGTCATCAGCGTGCTGCCGGTGTTTCCCTTCGAGCGGCTCGCCAGATCCATATACCGGCGGAACTGCTTTTCGTAGACGCCAAAATAACGTTTGACCTTTTGCTTCTCACGCAAGCGGGCACCGTAGTCGCTCGTCTTACGCCGTTTTTGCGTGTGCATACCCGGAGCCTGTTCGCCCCGCTTCTCCAAAGCGCACTTAGGAGAATCGCATCGCAACGTCTTCAGAAAAAGCTTCACGCCTTCGCGGCGGCACAACCGGCAGACCGGTCCTGTGTAGCGTCCCATGTTTTGTTTCGGTCCGTTGGCAGGCTGTTTTGGGTACTGCGGCCGATTCGCCTGCAGTCTGAAAAATCTGTGTAGGTTACTGTGTGGGTCGGTCTAAAAGTGTCGTCGGCGATGTCTTCATGCTGAGCCGTCTCGCCATGCGGGAGGCTTGCTCGAGAAGCCGCTGACCGCAATCAGACGCGTCGACGCTTCGGAGGGCGACAGCCATTGTGAGGCAGCGGAGTCACATCCTCAATTGATTTGATGGACAGGCCGGCTGCTTGCAGCCCGGTAATCGCACTCTCGCGGCCCGACCCTGGCCCCTTCACCCGGACTTCCAATTCCTTGACGCCGAACTTCGACGCCTTCTCGGCGACGGTCTCGGCGGCCCGTTGAGCCGCGAAGGGCGTACTCTTGCGGCTTCCCTTGAAGCCCGACGTTCCCGCCGTGGCCCAGCACAACACATCGCCATTGACGTCGGTGATTGTCACCGTGGTGTTGTTAAACGTCGCCTTGATGTGGGCGACCGCCTTCGCCACATTGCGGCGGATCTTCTTTCGGACAGCCTTACTCACGCCTGAACTCCGCGATCGATGCGAAACACGAACCCTGTAACCTCAAACTCGAATGGTCCCCGTTTCCGGTCGGGGTCTCGCCGCCGAGGCACTCGCCTCGGAACAGTCGCCGGCACGTCGCCAGTACGACTATCGCAATTCCTTCACGCCCTTCTTGCCAGCAACCGTCTTTCGCGGCCCCTTGCGGGTTCGCGAATTCGTTCGGGTGCGCTGACCGCGAACCGGCAACCCCCGGCGATGCCGAAAGCCACGGTAGCTGCTGATGTCCCGCAGGCGGGCAATGTCCTGCTGAATCTTCCGCCGCAACTGACCCTCGATCACGTATTCCTTGTCGAGGAGAGTCGCAATCCGTGCCAGATCGTCGTCAGACAATTCCCGCGCAGCCCGCTGTAGATCCAACCCGAGGGTTCGACAGATCTCCACAGCAGTTGTCGGCCCGATCCCGAAGAGGTATCGGAGCGAAATGTAGGTTGGCTTGTCAGCCGGGATGTCGACGCCGGAAATACGTGGCATTCAGCACTCTCCACAGTCCCAAAAACGACAGTTCGGGGCCAGCGAATTTCGCCGGTCCCGATGTCGCAACTTGTCTGATTGTTCAGGGTCTTATTGTTTCGGCGACCCAGTTCGGGTCAGCCACTGTTGACTGCTCAATTCGCAGCGCAATCCACGGGCGAATCTTCGAACGAACTCACCCACCCCAACGGGTTGTCGGAACGATCAACCCTGTCGTTGCTTGTGGCGGGGATTCGAAGAACAAATGACGTAAACACGCCCTTTGCGCCGAACCACCTTGCAGCCTTCACAAACTCGCTTCACACTCGCTCGAATCTTCATCGCTCTCTCACAGGAAGCTGGCGGCGGACCACGGCCTCGGCCAGATCCGACACTATATGCGATATCGCCACGCTTTGACAAGCGTACGCGACTGTCTGTTCTTCACCGACTGTTCTTCACCGATACGTTACGTGCCGTCCGTCAGCACAACCGGTCCCGATTCCGTCATTGCCACGGTATGCTCGAAATGCACACTTGGCTTTTTATCCTTCGTCTCCACCGTCCAGTGGTCCCTCAAAATCCTCACGGACTTTGTCCCAGCATTGACCATCGGCTCAATTGCCAAAACCAGACCCGGAACGATCTTGAAATCCTGTCGCAACAACTGCTTGCTGACAAAATTCGGAACCTGGGGATCCTCGTGCATCTCCCGACCGATTCCGTGGCCAACAAACTGTTCCACGACGCTGAAACCCGCCTCACGAACGTGTTTCTCCATCAGACTGGCAATCTCGGACCAGCGCTCCCGCCGGCCCATCTCGCGAATCGCCAGTTCCAAATTCTCTTGACCAATCTTCATCAACCGCTGGCCCAATGGGTCGATCTGACCGACCGCATAACTCCAGGCGGAATCTCCACACCAGCCATCCAGCCGACAGCCGGTGTCCACTTTGACAATATCGCCCTCGACTAGAACCCGAGTGCCTGGGATTCCGTGAACCACCTGCTCGTTCACCGAAATACAACAGACAGCAGGAAACGGTACCTTTCCAGCCACCCCCTTAAACAGCGGATGCGCCCCGTGCTTCTCAAACAGCGCCTCCACCGCCAGGTCGATCTCTGCGGTCGTGATCCCGGGGGCAATCATGTCGCGAACCAAGGCATGCGCCTTGCCAACCAATCGACCGGCTTCCCGCATCAACTCGATTTCGCGGGGACGCTTCAGTGTAATCACGACGCACCCCCATTCAGCGGGCGAACCGCCCTATCGCCAGCGCTGACTACGATTCCAGCAACCCTCCGTAATTACGCATCACCAAGTGACTGTCGATCTTCTGGATCAAGTCGAGTCCGACCGACACAACAATCAACAACCCGGTGCCACCGAAGAAACTTGCGACGACGAACGGCGTTCCCAAAAGGTCCTGAACAATGGTCGGGATGACAGCCACCAAAGACAGGAAAGCGGCACCGACATAGGTGATTCGCATCATCACACGCTCAAGGTACTCAGCAGTTCGCTTCCCGGGTCGGTGTCCAGGGATGAAACTGCCGTAGTCACGGAGGTTGTTCGCGATTTCCTTGGGATTGAACGTGATGGCTGTCCAGAAGTAGCAGAAGAAGTAAATCAAGCCGACATAGCAGAGGCTGTAAACAAAGCCCCGCTCGCCGCTGAAACTTCCCCGCAACGCCTGAACCCAACCCCAGTCACCCATCGACGTCTTCCCCAACCAATTCAAAATGATCGTGGGGAACATCAGAAGACTGGAGGCGAAAATGATCGGCATCACGCCTGCCTGATTGACTTTCAATGGCAGGAACTGCTTTTGCCCGCCAAACACCCGTCGGCCGCGAACATGTTTGGCACTTTGTGTGGGTATGCGCCGTTGGCCCTGGGTGATGTAGATCACTCCAACAACCACGGCGACAAACAGAACCGCCAAAATCACCAGACTCTCCACCCCGTTGTCGCCACCCAGATGGACACCATTGGGGCCCGCGAAGTAATCCTTGTACAGCTCAACAATGGCCTTCGGAACACGCGCTAAAATGCCCGCCATGATCAGCAAGGAAATGCCGTTCCCGACCCCGTACTCGTCGATCTGCTCTCCCACCCACATCAAGAACACGCTCCCGGCCGTCATCGTAATGACGTTCCCCAGGTTAGCGTACCAGTCGTTGTAGTTTGAGTAGACCGCATCCGAACCCATCGTATTCTTAACATACGACAGCCACATGATGCTCTGGAAAAGACACAAAAACACGGTGAGATAGCGCGTGTATTCGTTGATTTTTTTCCGCCCGACCTCACCCTCTTTCTGGAGCTTCTCCAACGGTGGCCAGACGCTCGCCAGAAGCTGCAGAATGATCGATGCCGAGATGTACGGCATGATTCCGAGCCCGAAAATCGTCGCGTTCCCGAAGTCAGACGCGGAAAACAACTGCACCAGTTGGAACGTCTGTCCCATGGTGGTGTCCGCCTGCATCTTCTCCATGTTCGCCTTGATCTGGGTCTGATCGATGTTCGGCAGGGTGATGTAATACCCCAACCGATACACGCACAGGAGCACCAGCGTCAGCCAGATCTTGCGGCGAAGCTCGGGAATCTTAAAGACAGTGATGAATTTTTCGAACATGCTGGTTCAGCATCCGGTCTGGGATCTTCGAAGAGGGCCGGGCGTCCGCTGCCCGAAGTCGCCGCTCCCCAATCGCGCGTAAGTCTCAGACGACCCGCTCAACCGAGCCGCCGACGGCGACGATCTTCGCCTCGGCCGACGCGGAAAAGTCATTGGCCTTGACCGAAAGCTTCTTCGTCAACGTTCCGTTGCCGAGAATCTTGATCGAATCCCACTCCCCCTTCACCAGTCCCTTACCACGCAGCGCCGCCTCATCAACCACTGAACCCGCTTCGAAACGTTCTTCGAGGACGGCCAAGTTGACAATCGCGACAGTCGTCGCGTGGTACTTGTTGCTAAAGCCGAACTTCGCGACGCGGCGGAAGGCCTGCTTCTGGCCCCCCTCAAACGCGAACCGCTTGGCATGGCCGGAATGGGCAGAGTGTCCCTTGTCGCCGCGGCCGGCGGTCTTGCCGTGACCGGAACCGATGCCGCGACCGACGCGCTTTCGCGCCTTGTTCTTCTGAATGCCGCGATGGACGTCGTTGATTTGCATTAGATATCCACTCCTCGCAGCCGGGCGACTTGCTCGCGGGTGCGCAATTGACTGAGTGCATCAATGGTCGCACGGACCAGATTCATTGGATTCGAGGACCCGCGGCTCTTGGTCAAGACGTCCTGAATGCCGGCCGACTCGAGCACCGCCCGAACCGTGTTGCCTGCAATAACGCCCGTTCCTGGCATCGCGGGGATCAGCACGACTTTCGCCGACCCAAACCGCCCCTCGACAAGATGGGGAATCGTGGTCTGTACCAGCGGAACAGTGACGGTGGTGCGCCCGGTCCCCTTGACGGCTTTCTCGACCGCCTGAGGAACTTCAGTCGCTTTGCCGTAGCCCCAGCCGACCTTCCCCTTGTGATCACCCAGAACGACCAAGGCCGTGAAGGTGAAGCGACGTCCACCTTTTACAACGCATGCACAACGCCGGATCTGAACGACCTTTTCCTGGCCCTGATTCTGGCCATGTCCCTGGTCCCGAGACGATTTTTCCGCAGCCATGTGTAGTTCCTCTCGGGATTAGAAGTTGAGTCCGGCTTCGCGGGCGGCATCAGCCAACGCGGCGACTCGGCCGTGATAACGGTACGCACCGCGGTCAAAGGCGACATCCTTAATGCCAGCGGCCAAAGCACGCTCGGCCAGGGCCTTGCCCACAATCGTCGCCGCCGAACGGTTGCCACCGTTGGCTCCCTTGGCCAGCAGCGCGACTTCCGAGGTACTCGCCGCGCACAGCGAACAGCCCCGACCATCGTCGATGATCTGGGCGTAAATGTGCTTGTTGCTGCGGAATACCGTCAGACGGGGCCGCTCGGCGGTTCCACGAACCCGTTTGCGGACACGCCAAGCGCGCACCTGCTTCTGATGCGCTCTGCGTTTCACGACACTCATCTCGACTCCACTCCTGTACGATTCCCGCTCGTTCCGCCTGGATGGTCCCACAAAGACCGTCCGCCGGTCGCTCTTGATCAACCGCCGCTCGCCATCGCCTTGCCCGCCTTCCGGCGAACGTGTTCACCCTCGTATCGAATCCCCTTCCCCTTGTACGGTTCGGGGGGACGAACACGCCGAATGACAGCGGCAAACTGTCCCACCGCCTGACGGTCACAGCCGGTCAGTGCGATGTGGGTCGGGTCTGCCAACACACAGGTCACTCCCGGGGGAACCGGCAGCTTGATGGTGTTTGCAAACCCAACCGACAGGTTCAAAAATTTTCCAGCCAACGCGGCCTGATAGCCAACGCCGACGATTTCCAGCTTCTTTGTGAACGGAGTGACAACGCCATTGACCATGTTATTGATCAGTGCGCGGGTCAACCCGTGCAGGGCGCGGTTCTGGGCCGCGTCGTCGGGCCGTGTCACCGTGACTTGCTTGGTCGCATCGTCAATCGCGACAGTCATGGCGGGGTGGACCGCCAGTTTGAGTTCCCCTTTGGGACCCTTGATTGTCAACTGTGTGCCGTCGACCTTGGCGGTGACGCCGGCAGGCAGAGGGACAGGCTTCTTACCGATACGCGACATTGTGCATCCGACCTAATCAGGTTCGCCAAGCCGGCATCTCGCCGGCCATTCGCCCCGGAGCGTTCTCCCGGGGACTCCCACGCGATTGTATTCTCGGCCGACATCGGCCGATGCTGTTCTCTTCACCACACGCCGACCCGGAAGTGAACCACAGGCCAGCCGACGCAAATCTGTTCAGCTCACGCTGCACAAAACTTCGCCACCCACCTTTTGGGCCTTCGCTTCACGGTTGCTCAACATCCCGCGACTGGTCGTCAGAATGCTGATCCCCATGTCCTGGAGTACCACTCCAAGCTGATCCGCCCGGCGGTACACCCGGCAGCCAGGTTTGCTGATCCGCCTGATCTCCTGGATCACCCGCTCGCCATTCGGTCCGTACTTGAGATTGACCCGCAGAGTCCGGCACGGAGCGCCTTCGACGGAAATCAACTCAAAGTCCCAGATGTAACCTTCGCGCTGCAGAACTTCCGCGACGCCCACTTTCAACTTCGATTCGGGAATGTCGACAAAGGGCCGTTCAATCGCCACCGCGTTGCGAATGCGGGTCAGCATGTCGGCAATAGGGTCTGTCATCATGGGATCACCAACTCGCCTTCTTCACACCGGGAATCAGACCGTCGAGGGCCATGTTCCGGAAACAGAGCCTACACAGTTTGAACTTGCGGTAAACGGCTCGGGGCCGTCCGCACAACGCACAGCGCCGTTCCGCGCGGCTGCTGAACTTCGGCTTGCGCCGGGCTTTCTCAATCTTCGCTTTGCTGGCCATGTGTTACTCTCTGTGCAAGCCTATTCCGCTGTGAACGGCATTCCGATTTCCTTGAGCAGCAAGCGAGCCGCGGCGTCGGTCTTCGCCGTAGTCACCAGGGTGATGTGCATCCCCTGCGTAAAATTCGTCTTGTCCGCATCAACTTCCGGAAATACCAGTTGCTCTGTGAGGCCGAGACTGTAATTGCCGTGTCCGTCGAACGCTTTGGGGCTCAATCCGCGGAAGTCGCGGACACGAGGAAGGGCAAGCGAAATCATCCGGTCGACAAATTCGTACATCCGCAGCCCGCGGAGCGTCACCTTGCAGCCGATCTCCATTCCCTCACGCAAACGGAACGCCGAGATCGCCTTCTTCGCCTTGGTGATCAACGGCTTCTGTCCGGTGATCGTCGCCAGGTTGTTCGCGGCCTCTTCGAGACGCTTTCGGTCTTGCGTCGCCGACCCGACCCCCATGTTCACGACCACTTTCGTGAGACGCGGGATCGCGTGGACGTTTTTAACGCCCAGTTGTTCCGCCAACCGCGGCATCACCTGCGCACGGTATTTTTCCAGCAATCGAGCCATCGCAATCCACAATCTTTCGTAAGCCGTCGCCTTCGCATCGACGGCCGGTTTGAATTCACACACGCCAGACGATTCTCGTCATCCTCACTGTCGACACCGGTCGTCGGCCAACTCAGAAAGGTCAACCTCGGGTCAAACCACGCACTCCCGGGCGTCGCCCAACAACAGCAGCACCGTCGACCCTCCGAGAATCGACTGATCCGGGGAGAGGCGACGGAGAGTGTAGCAGACAGGCTCGCGAATCGGGAGCCTCGCGACTAACCCTTTTTAGCGTACTGGGGACGCGGCTTACCGATTGTTCCCAGATTCGCATTGCACTTTCTGCAACACCGGTACTTCACTCCGTCGTTCGTGTACTTGTAACCCACACGAACTCCCCGACGGCAGTTTGCGCAGTACAGCAACACATTCGACGTGTCGATCGGCATCTCCATCGAAAGCCGACCCCCCTGGGGACTCTTCGGATGGCCACGCTTCACGTGCTTCCACACGCGATTGACCCCTTCGACCACAATCTTCTTTCCGCCCTGGACGATCCGCGTGACCTTCTTCGGGGTCTCGCTCGCGTCGTCGCCACAGAGGACGACCACTTCATCTCCGGCCTTGATTCGCATGACTAAACCACCTCGCTCGCAAGGCTCACAATCCGCATGAAGCCCGAATCGCGCAACTCACGCGCCACGGCTCCGAAAATGCGTGTCCCTTTCGGGTTCTTTTCATTGTCGATCAGCACGACCGCGTTGCGGTCGAACTTCACATAGCTTCCATCGTCGCGGCGGGTCGCTTTTCGTGTCCGTACAATCACGGCTCGGGCCACATCACCCGCCTTGACCGCACCACCCGGAATCGCCTTTTTGATGCTGACGACAATAATGTCGCCCAGGCCAGCGTAACGCCGGTGCGTGCCACCCAACACCTTTATGCAGTAAGCAACCTTCGCGCCGGTGTTGTCGGCCACGTCCATCAAGGTTTGCATCTGGATCATTGTCAGTTCCTCTCGAATCCGGCGTCAGCCGAATTGTATCTCGCTCGCTGGCTCAGCCCGTCTGCGCCACAGTTTCCTTCCACCCGAGCCGACATCGCCGGGGTGACCGTTGACCCGATCTCAATTCGCGGCCGCAGCCGGTTCGGCTACCGCCGCCGCGGGGGGCGCGACTGTCGCAGTCGCCTTGTTGGCGCGTACGACCTTCACCAGACGCCACCGCTTCAGACGCGACATGGGCCGACACTCAATGATCTCGACCAGATCCCCGATGTGCGATGTGTTGTCTTCGTCGTGAGTGTAGCAAATCGTGCGGGTCCGCAACGTCTTGCCGTATTTGGGATGACGGTAAGACCGTTCGACTTCCACGCGACGGGTTTTCAACGTCTTATCGCGGGTCACGATGCCGATGACACGTCTACGCATGGAACACTTCGCCTCGACTCAAAAAAGCCATCACAAGGAATTCGGGGGTTAGTCGGCAATCCGCCTGGCCATAAACCAGGAGGAGTTTGATTACGCCGGGGGAGCGGCTTGCGCCAGCTCACGTTCCCTCAGCAGGGTCTTGATCCGCGCGATTTCTCGACGCGTCTTACGAACCGCGCTCGGAACATCGAGCTTCTCGGTTGTCGACTGGACACGCAACTTAAACCACGACTCCTGCGCTTCGCGCAGGGAGTGTTCAAGCTGGTCGACGCTCATCTCACGCAGTTCTTTCGCCTTCGACATCTTATTCTCCCGGGCGGCGCCCGATCATGCGCACCCGCAGTGGTAGTTTGTACGAGATGCGGGCCAGCACTTCGCGGGCCGCCTCGTGCGGCAGACCGGCGACCTCGAACAAAACCGTTCCCGGCTTGATCACGGCCACCCAGTGCGCCGGCTCGCCTTTCCCCTTACCCATTCGGGTTTCCAGGGGTCGGGCCGTCATTGGCTTGTGCGGGAAAATCCGAATGAACAGCTTCCCGTCACCTCGAATGTACTGCATCGCTGCGATGCGGCACGCTTCGATCGTCGTTGCCTTCACATAGCCGCCTTGGGTCGCCTGCACGCCAAAATCGCCGAGCGACACCTTGTGGCCACGCGTGGCGTTACCTTTTATGCGTCTTCTTTGGCTTTTGCGGTACTTGACCCGCTTTGGCATTAGCGCCATCGTTGGCCTCCTCGTCTGCGTAGGTGCCGAGCGCCACCCAAACCTTCACGCCGATCACGCCGACCGTCGTAAACGCCTGGGCGAACCCGTAGTCAATATGTTCCTGCAGCGTCGAGAGGGGGATGGAGCCGCGCGATGCTTTTTCGCATCGCGACATCTCCGCTCCACCCAGACGTCCCGACAACTGAACCTTCACTCCCTGAACACCCGCATCCATCACCTGCTCCATCGAACGTTTAATCGTCCTACGGAAGCTGGCCCGCTTTTCCAACTGTTGGGCGATATCCTCTGCCACCAGTTGAGCGTTACGGTTCGGGTTGTTGATCTCAACGATCTTCAGATCCATCCGCCGGCCGGTCAGATCTTCGAGTTCGGCCTTCAACCGATCGACTTCCTGCCCTTTGCGGCCGATGATAATCCCCGGCCGGGCACAGTGCAGATGCACAATCACCTGATCGCGGGTCCGTTCGATGATAATCTTCGGAATGCCGGCGAACAGGTATTTCTTCTTGACGAACGAACGAATCTTGTGGTCTTCGACCAGCAGGTCGCCGAATTCCTTCTTCGACGCGTACCAGCGGCTTCGCCAATCTTCGACGATTCCGACTCGAAATCCTGTTGGACGTGTCTTCTGACCCATGCTGGGTGTCCCTTAAAAAAACGGGCTTCGCCGACTTGGCCGGCAGCCACGGTGACTTACTTCGACTCGACCTTCGCGTCGATCGCGACTTGAATGTGGGCGAACCGCCGCCGGATCATGAACGCCATTCCGCGGGCACGCGGCATAACGCGCTTGAACATTGGGCCGCCATCGGCGCGGGCATCTGTCACGACCATGCGGTCGACGTTGCGAGCCCCTTGGTCCTCAGCGTTGGCGACGGCGCTGTTCAGCACCTTCTCCAGCATCCGCGCACCCCGGTTGGGCTCGTATTTCAGCAGCAGAATCGCTTCATCGACGCGCCGGCCACGGATCAGATCCGTAAATGGTCGCACCTTGGTGGCGGCGATTCGGGCAAATCGGTGTTTTGCGTTGAACGACATGACGAACGAACTCCTCGCTTACGATTCCTTCTTGGCCTTGCCGCCGTGACCGCGAAACACCCGTGTCGGAGAAAACTCTCCCAACTTGTGCCCCACCATCTCTTCGGTGACATAGACGTTGATATGCGCCCGGCCGTTGTGTACCAGGAACGTAAAGCCGATGAAATCCGGCGGAATGGTCGAACGTCGAGACCAGGTCTTGATCGGCTCTTTCGAACCCGACCGCACCCGGTTGTTCACCTTCGCCATCAGTTTCGGGTCCACATAGGGACCCTTCTTCAACGAACGACCCATCGCACTACCTCAAACCACCGGAAAACACCGGCCATTGCTCGCCAGACCTGAATCCGTCGTATCTCACCCGCCGCGACTTCCACCGCCCCGCTTCAATCCGCCGGGCCTACTTCAACTGACCGTACCGCCGCGAACGACGCCGTCGAACGATCGCCGACGACGAGGGCTTCCTACGCTTACGCGTCCGGCCACCCTTCGCCAGCTTTCCACTCGGACTACACGGGTGACGACCGCCACCGCTTCGGCCTTCACCACCACCCAATGGGTGCGCGACCGGGTTCATCGCGACGCCGCGCACGTGGGGCCGACGCCCCATCCATCGTCGACGACCCGCTTTGCCGTAGACGATCGCACTGTGCTCGCTATTTCCCACTGCGCCCACTGTGGCGCGACACTTGTTCGAAATTCGCCGGATTTCGCCTGACGGCAGGGTGATCTGCGCCCAATCTCCGTCGCGGGCGTTCATCACGGCCGACACACCGGCACTGCGGCAGAGTTGTCCACCACGTCCGGGCTGAAGTTCGATGTTGTGGATCACCGTACCGGGAGGGATCGATCCCAGCGGCAGCGAGTTCCCCACGTTCGGCTCGGCGCCCGGACCGCTCTGGACCTTCATCTCGGCCTTCAGACCGTCGGGGGCCAGAATGTAAGTCTTTTCGCCATCGGGGTACTGCAGCAGTGCAATTCGACAACTGCGGTTCGGATCGTACTCGATAGCGACCACAACCGCTACGACGCCGTCCTTCTTTCGCTTGAAATCGATCATCCGGTACAGGCGACGGTGCCCGCCGCCGCGATGCCGAACTGTGATTTTCCCCTGGAAATTGCGCCCGTTGGTCGTCGGAAGACGGACCAGCAGCGACTTTTCGGGCTTCTTCTTGCGATCGGTGATTTCCGAGAAGTCGCTGACCGACGCACCGCGTCGTCCAGCACTGGTCGGTTTGTAGAATCGAATCCCCATGGAACGGAACTTTCCGGTCTAGATCAAATGCGAATGGGAGGGGGAGGGTGAACTGACGGCGTTGCGTTTTGTCGCTGGACTTAGAAGAAGCTGATGCGGTCGTCTTCGTGCAGCTTGACGATCGCCTTCTTCCACGAGGGGCCTTGCACGTAGACATTCCGCGAACGTCGGGCCTTGCCGACACGGGTCTGCGTCCGAACCGAAACGACCCGAACCTTGAACAGCGACTCGACGGCGGTCCGAATATCGGTCTTCGTCGCGTGCTGATGCACTTCGAACGCGAACGAGTTGTGCCGTTCGGAAAGGTGGGTTCCCTTTTCCGTCACCAACGGCCGCAGCACAATCTGATGCGGTTGCAGTTCAAATCCGGGACGCGACAAAACAGCCATCACTCAACTCCTTGACGCGAATGCGCCTGGTTTTCAATCCAATGGTGGAAATCAGCCGCGAGCCCGTTCGCGGATACTGTCCAGGGCCGCCTTCGTCACGACCAGTTGCTTTTGGTGCAAAACGTCGTATGCGTTCAGATCGCTTTCGGGTGAAACCGAGACACGGGCAATGTTGCGGGCCGACTTCCAAACCAGCGGGTCGTGCTTCTCAATCGCCAGCAGGCACGACGTTCCGTCGAGCTTGAGCGCCTTGAGAGTCTTCACAACCTCTCTTGTCTTGGGGACAGGGCAAACCAAGTCTTCGAGAATCGTGACTTGATTGTCCTGGAACTTGCTCAGAATCGCCATGCGGGTCGCCAGGCGAACCGCCTTGTTCGGGAGCCGATAGCTGTGGTCGATGGGACGCTTTGCGAACGTCACACCACCGCCTCGGCGAATCGGGGTCCGCTTGTTGCCCATACGGGCACGACCGGTTCCCTTCTGCTTGTACATCTTCTTCTTGCTGCCCTGAACGTCGGCACGACCCTTGGTCTGCACATTCCCCTGGCGGCGATTTGATTCGTACATGACGACGACGTCATGCAGAAGCTGCTTGTTGATCTCGGTCGCCAGCTCGGCCAAGTCGAACTCGTAGGTTCCGACCTGCTCGCCGTTGCGGTTATGAATGGGAATCGTGGTCATGGTCTTCATTCCCCAGTTTCGGGGTCAGTCAATGCGACGTCTGGAATCTTCGTTGTCCGCTGAAAATGGCGGAGGACACTTCTGATGGCCCCGTCAAAGGCGGGACCAGTCAGGCACGGGGCTCAGCGACTACTTTTTCTTCTTCTTGGCCACTTGGGGCACCGGAACTTTCTTCGCCGTCTGGTTGAGCATCACGTAGGCTCCGGGAGGACCAGGAACCGAGCCGCGAACCAGGACGAGATTGTTTTCGGTGTCGATCCGGACCACCTTCAGGAACCGAACAGTCACCTGCTCGTTACCCCACCGCCCCGACATCCGCTTGCCCTTCTTAATTCGCCCGCTCCAACCGCGGTTCGTTGCGTGAGCCGCAATACTACCGCCCGCACGATGGTGACGCTGCGTTCCGTGCGACGCCCGCAAACCACTGAAATTGTACTTCTTCATCACGCCCGCAAAACCACGCCCTTTATTCTTCCCCACCACATCAATAAAGGCGACTTCCGCAAAAGACGCGACGGTCAATTTGTCTCCGACCGCGGGGGCCGCTTCCCCCTCTTTCAGGCGGAATTCTTTGATGAATCGGGGCGGTTCGCCACCAGGACGCGGACCTTCCGGAGTCTTCTGCAATTCGCGAGCCTTTGCTCGCTTCCCTCCCAGGTCGATCATTCGCCCGCGTTCGGCACGTGTCGCCAGACGGCGCGGCTTTTCGCCAAACCCGACCTGAACCGAGGTGTAACCGTCCCGCTCTGGGGTTTTGACCTGCAGCACGACGCACGGACCCGCCTCGATTACCGTCACGGACACGGCCGTACCGGCTTCATCGAAAATTTGCGTCATTCCGACCTTGCGGCCTAGCAATCCCACAGGCATTACATCACCTAGTCTTCACCAGCTTCGGAGTGACGGAACCGATCCGACTTCCGAAAATCACTGAGCTGTGTTCCACATCGACCGAAACTCCGCTCCGCGTGGAGTTTCACGTCACAAAACCAACCCGGACTGAGTGAATCCAAAAAAAATCTTGGACTCAACAGCCTCGGGGACGGCCCCATGCGTCATTCTTCACCAACACTCGTCTCATCGCCGGACCAACTCCCGTCAGCCACACGGCGATTTTCAGCCCGTAGAACCAACCACACGACCCGAACTTCCAGATCCCTCGTTGGGCACCTGAAACTTCGGGTCGCCAGCACGTTTTAGGACTATCTTCCGCCAACCCTCTCAGGCCGGCCACCTCAACCGAAATTCCCCGCGGACTTGAATCTCCGCCTCAGGAATCACTTCTCCCGCACCACCTTAGGCAGCACCGGGAACCAATTTAATCTTGATGTCCACCCCGGCAGGGAGCGACAACTTGTTCAGCGCGTCGATCGTCTTTCCAGGAGGCTGAAGAATGTCAATCAGCCTTTTGTGGGTCCGGATTTCAAATTGTTCACGACTCTTCTTGTCGATGTGCGGGCTGCGCAACACCGTGTAGCGTTCAATTCGTGTCGGCAATGGAATGGGGCCGTGTACGATTGCACCGGTCCTCTTCGCTGTGCCCACAATCTCGGCAGCGGACTGATCCAACACCGAATGGTCGTATGCTTCCATACGAATGCGAATACGCTCTTGCTTCTTACCGGCCACCCGGTCTCCCTTTCCGACGTTACGAAACGCTCTGAAATCTCGGGACCAACTCTCTGCTCCCCCCGCTCGCCGCGATGTTGCGGAAGGGGGGAAAGTCCAGCATGTTACGCTAGGCTGCCGGGAGTGTCAACTCAGCCGCGTGAAAATAACTCACGCTTTCTTCTCGCATTATCCCAGCATTTCCCGCAACACCTCCGGCGGTGCTTCGGAATACTTCAACGGCTCCATCGAATACGAGGCCCGTCCCTGGGACATGCTCCGGACGTGAGTAGAATACCCAAACATGCTCGCCAGCGGAACCTCGGCCAAAATCACCTGCAGATCTCCCCGCTGCTCGGTCCCGCAAATGGTCGCCCTGCGAGACATCAAGTCAGAGTGGACATTCCCCACAAACTCTTCTGGAGTCACGACTTCCAACTTCATGATCGGTTCCAGTAGAACCAGATTCTGCTCGTTCACCCCCTGTTGCACCGCGTTCAGGCTCGCCGCCTGAAAGGCGACTTCCGGATGCTCCAGATCGGACATTGACGCGCCGCGGATGGTCACCCGTACCTGAATCAGCGGGTATCCCAGCAAACCCGCCCCCTGGGCACCGTCTCGAATCGCCTGCTCTATCACTTCCTGAAACGCCGCTGGCAGATCGTTTGGCCCAAGGCGATTTACAATGACCACCGCTTCCGAACCCTGGAACGGCTCCAACTCCAATTCGACCCGAGCCAATTGTGCCACACCTCCCAACTGTCGGCTGAATTCCCCAGTCACCCGAATCGCACTGCGGATCGTTTCCCGGTAGCTGACGCGGGGCTTATGGACCCGAACCTTCAGTTTGAAGTCCCGCTCCATCCGGTGGCGAATGACCTCCAGATGCAGTTCACCCATCCCGCTGATGATTGTCTGTCCCGTCTCTTCATTGACGACCGCGCGAAACGTGGGATCCTGCCTAGACAGCAATTGGAGCGTTTCTGCCACTTTCCGCCGATCGCTGCTGGAGTCGGGCTCGACCGCCATCGAGATCACCGGTTCCGGGAAGACGATGCTTTCCAATGCGATCGGATTGGCTCCGTCGCACAAGGTGTCTCCGGTCACCGAGTCTTTCAGGCCGGCGATCCCGACAATATCCCCCGCCTCCACCGACTCGGCTTCCAGTTTTTCCCGCCGGTCGGCCTGGATGTGCCACAACTGGTTGACAATTTCCTTCTTGCCCAACCGGGCGTTTAACACCCGGGCCCGTGACTTGAGTACGCCCGAGTAAACCCGAACGAAGCAGAGATCGCCGTGCGGGTCTGCCTGAATCTTGAAGATCAGGCCGCAAAACGGCTCTTTAATCGAGGGTTTGCGGACTTCGGTGGTTTCTTTCTTCGCACCTGGGCGCAAACCGCTCACTGCGGGCCGTTCCGCCGGGCTGGGGAGAAACGCCCCGACCGCATCGAGCAACGGCTGGACCCCAATGAAATTCAGCGACGATCCGCACATCACCGGCTGCAGGACGCGTTGCAATGTTCCCTGGCGCAGGAGTCGGCGGATTTCCTGCGGCTCAATGGGTTGTTCTTCCAGGTATCGGGTCAGAACCGCATCGTCGAGAACGGCGACCTGCTCAATCAGCCGACCGCGCCAATCCTCGGCCAGGCTCCGATACTCTTCCGGAATCTCGATCGTTTCGATCTTTGACCCCTGCGATTCGGCATCGAACAACAAACCCTTCATCTCAATGAGGTCGATGACCCCGTGAAAAGGGTCAGGATCACTGGACGGCCCCTGCCCCATGGGAATCGCGATCGCGACGGGATTTGCCAGCAACCGGTCGCGAATCTGGTTGAATGTGCGCTCGAAGTGCGCGCCGATCCGATCCATTTTGTTAATGAAACAGATCCGCGGCACAGCGTACTTGTTGGCCTGCCGCCAGACAGTCTCGCTCTGCGCCTCGACCCCCTCCCGTGCCGAGAAGATCACAATTCCCCCGTCGAGCACCCGCAGGCTCCGTTCGACCTCCGCCGTGAAGTCGACGTGCCCCGGGGTGTCGATCAGGTTGACTTGCCATTCTTTCCAGCGGCACGTGATGGCCGCTGAATAGATGGTGATGCCCCGTTCCTGTTCCTCCGGGTCGAAGTCGGTGATGGTGGTTCCATCATCGACGCTTCCCATCCGGTGTGACGCGCCGGCGTAGTACAGAATCCGCTCTGTCGTCGTGGTCTTGCCCGCGTCGATGTGGGCAATGATCCCGATGTTGCGGATGGTTTCCAGCGGCGCCGACATACCTCACTACCACGCAAAGTGGGCGAACGCCTTGTTGGCGTCGGCCATACGGTGGACGTTGTCGCGCTTTGTGACGGCGGCACCTTCGCGCTTGTAGGCGGCCAGCAGCTCGTCGGCCAGCCGGGTCGCCATCGGACGCCCCTTCTTGTCGCGACAAACTTCCAGCAGCCAGCGAATCGCCAGCGCCTGCTGACGTCGGGAGCTGACCGGGGTCGGCACCTGATAGTTCGCACCACCGACGCGCCGTGACCGGACTTCAATCCCCGGCTTGATGTTCTCCACCGCCTCGGTGAAGACTTCGATCGCCGGCCGATCAGTTACCTTCTCGGCGATAATGTCGATCGCGTCATAAAACACCGCCTGGGCGATGCTCTTTTTGCCATCTTTCATCAGACAGTTGATGAACTTGGAAGCGAGAATCGACCCGTACTTGGCGTCGGGCTTCAACTGCTTCGCGCTGGCGGTGAACTTCTGAGCCATCTCTTGACCTCAAACGAAATCGCTGCGGGGAGACTTCCGAGGGGATTGCTCGCGACGGAAGTCCAACCAGAACAACCTGTTCCGGCAATATGGAAGCTGGCAAATCTGCCAGAAATGGAATCTGGGAAACGACCTTGGACCGCCGGCAAAAACACGCCACCCGTGACAAACATCCACCGGGGCGACCTCCGCCGAACATGTCGGATCGCTACTTCTTCTTGCCCTTGGCGGCAGGAGCCCCCGCCTTGGCGGTTTTCGCACCGTATCGGCTGCGGGCCTGCTTACGGTCGGCGACACCCAGGGTATCGAGAACACCGCGAATGATCTTGTACCGCACACCGGGCAAGTCGCGAACACGGCCACCGCGCACAAGAACGATTGAGTGTTCTTGCAGGTTGTGCCCTTCACCGGGAATGTACGCCGTGACTTCCTTGCCGTTCGACAGCTTCACACGGGCCACCTTTCGGAGGGCCGAGTTGGGCTTTTTGGGCGTCACAGTCTTGACTTGCAGACACACCCCGCGCTTTTGCGGGCAGCCGTTCAAAACCGGGGTCTTCGTGCGTGACCGCTGAGGAACTCGCGGCTTACGGACAAGCTGATTGATGGTGGGCATACGAAACCAGTGCGGACAACAACGACTAGAGGAGCCCCTGCAAGCGAACACCGACGAACTTTCGACGGAACCGACCAATTGACGGGCGCACCCGGACCAGCCGTTCGTGAGGGAATCAGGGAGTGTACTGGGGCGGAGTGGGATCGTCAAGTAGGAGGAATGGGATTGTCGCGGAGGAACCACCGACCCGTCGGGGCGATTCCGGGTTTTACTCCCCTGGGGCTTGCCCACACGAGTGGTTTCTGGGGAAGTTCGAGTTGTTTGAATTGAGCGGAACGCACAAATGCCCTGGGCGAGCCCGAATTCCCGTCAGATTTCCAGCGCCGCGATCGCTTCGTCCCGGGTCTCGTAGATCGCCCACAGAGTATCGAGCGCGGTCACCGACAGGAGTTCCTTCGCCATCTGGCTCGGTCCGCACAGCACCAGATCTCCGCCGCGCTCTTTCACGTACTTGTGACACCGCAATAGCAACGCCAGAAACACCGACCCGAAATACTTCACTTCCGACAGGTCGAAAACCACGGTCGGAACCTGCGTTCGCTTGAGAGGCTGCATCACGATCTGGGCGGCGTTGTCGACCACATCCCACCGGAGATGCTCGATATTCGCCGCCGGAAGAATCACAACACAGTTGCCATGCCATTCGATCTGAAAGTCGTCGACGTCTTTCTTCACCATCTCAATCAAATCCACAGCAGGAGGCGAACTGGCCAGCCAGAACCAATGGTTCAGGGGTCTCTGCCAGTGGCAGGTCGCGGGTCACCGACGACCATCCCGATTCGCGCCGGCACGATCACCGGCCTTTGGGAGCCGCCCAGATCATACGGGCTTCACTGTCGACTTTCGAGACGGTCAGCCCCGGCAGCTTCCTCGCGAACGCCGCCACGTCACTCACCGGGCCGACAGTGAAACTCACTTCCGTATTGCTCGCGGAGATTTCACGAAACGTCCCCGCCCCTTCATCGGTCAGTTTCGCCAGTTTTTCCAGCAATTCGTCCTGTTGCTCAAATGTCAGCTCGGCGGTGACCACAACCTTCGCCAGCGGAATCGCCGATTCCTCTTCCCCAGTCCCTTCCATCGCCGGGTCGACCGGCAGCGAGGGGGAAAACGTCGCCAACACAGTCATGGAGTTTTGCAGGCCCTGCGACCACGCGAAGTCGAATTCCTCTTTCGTTTTCGCCTTTTCCAGCCGGCCCAGCCACTCGTCAAAAAAGCCCAGGGCCGTCAGGATCTGGGGTTTCGCGGCGGCCAGATTCTCTTCCGACAGCGCGACCGCCATCCGGGCACGCGATTCGCCGACCGCTTCGATCCAGCCATTCGCCAAGTCGCGCGGAATCCACTTTCCGTCGACTTTCACATAGGGAATCTCGACCGGCAGCTCCCGCGGGGCGATGATTTCGATAATGACTTCATCCCCCTTTGGCTTGCGTGACTTGAGTTCCAAGTCAGCCACCCCGGTCATTGTGCGAGCCAACGGATCGTTGGGCATCCGCTCGGCGAATTGGTGCAGTTGCTCCAGAAGCTGGACCCCGACGCCGTCACACCAGGCCCCGACATCGATCTTCTTCAATCGATCGAGATCCCCCAGTTCGCTGTCCGCCAACGCGTCCAAAAGAGCTGCCACCGCCTTGTAATTGACAGGTTCGGGAGCGGCATTGGCCCCCCCGGCGGCCTTCGGAGTGTTGGCGGCGGGAGTTTGGAGCCACGGCTCTTTTTCGCGCAGAATCGAAGCCGACCGGCGGACAATCGCGATGACTCGGCCCCAGATTTCCGGGTCCATTTTCGTCGCGAACTGTCGGGTCAGAGACTGGAGATCGTCTTGATAACCGGACGGCAGAAAGTCCCACAGGGCACGCAACTTGCGGTTCGTCAGCCCGGTCATCACATTCCGCGCACCGGCCGCCGGGTCGTTGGGATCGAAACTCGCGGGTCCGGGTTTGCCGGTCGAATCGCCGCTCGTTTCGGTCGTGGATTTGCCGTTCCCCGATCCCGTGCCCGCGGGTGGGGGACTCGACGGGCAACCAACTAACAACCCGACACCGCAAACGGCGACGAACAACCAAGTAATGCGGACCACGACCACAACCTCCGTGCGAGACCAATCCTCAAACCTCACCCAAGTTACCAGATTGTCTTGGGGCAGGTCTGCGCCAGTTACCCGCGTCGCGGTGGATTTCAAGAGGTCGTTTCGTTCTTGAGCATGCTGAGCGCGGTCCGTCGGAGGATGCTCAGGTTGGCGTCGGCGTGGTCCTTTCGAACTCGACATTGGTCTTTCTGGAAGGTCGCGTCCAACTGCCAGTGCAATTGGTTCTCGATTCCCCAGTGGCCCCGCACCGCCTCATCGAATCGGCGTCCCGAGACGTACCTGGTTGGTTACCGCTTCCTGATGGGCGCGGCTCGGATTCACTGTCGCCTGTTCGGCCGTGCTGGGTTCGAATACCACCACTACCCCTCAACCCGAAAGAGCTCCCCTTCATCCAGACACTGGCACAGGAATTCATAAACTTCTTCCAACGCCTCCGGCTCCGGTTCCACCTTCTCACGCAGGCCGCGGGAAAGACGCCGGGCGAGCGGGCCTTCGTTCACGATGATCTCGAGCGTCTTCAAATGGTTGGCACCAATCCGCCCCTTCGCCGCCGCCCGATCGAGTAGCGTCCGCCAGACCCCCTGGAGTGAACACTCTTCTTCCTGGATCCCAAACAACTTGAGGTAGTCGTCGTTCCAGACGACGGTCTTTTCCGCGTTTCGCAGACTTTCGAGAAACACGCTCGCCAGAGGCTCGACGGGAACCGCGCACTGAGCTGCGAAGGAAACGTGCGTTTCCTCCACCAGTTCTTTCAACACCGCCACGACCCCGGCACAAATCGCGACGTCGGCGGCCGGGCACTCCTGCACGTCCATCACGCGAATCTCAATCGCGTTCCGTTCAAACCGGGCGATCGCCCCCCGCGCGTTCAACCATTCATTTCGCAGAATCTTTTCGGGATCATGCTCGGCGATCGCCTCATACAACCGCTCGAGAATCTGCTCGCGATAATCCGTCGTCGTGAAGACCGCCTCGGGAATCACCTTGCCCGACACCAGCGGAATCGCCCGCGCGTTCGTCCGATAGAATTCCAGCCGATTGTCCATTAAGCCGGTCAATCGCCCGTCCACCATCGGGGAACTGGCGGTGAGTGCCGGGAGCAGAGGGAGGACTAAACGAATCGCCGCGTGCAGCCGGCCGAATTCGTCGTCATTGCCAAAAGGGAGATTCAAATGCACGCTTTGCACGTTCGACCAGCCATGCCCCTGGCAACTGAAGATCCGATCAAAGGCGGCGTAGACGGCGTTGTACTCGTGGGGCCACAATACGGTTTCTTCCAGCGGATCCATCCAGGGGTGCATTCCTCCGGGCATCAGGCGACCGTTGTGCGGCTCCAGCCGGCGATTGATCTCCTGAACCTCGGCCTGAAATTTCTGTTCCAGGCCGTCGAGTGCCGGGGCGGGTTCCGCGACCTTGAGTTCAATGACATGGGCCACAAGTTCGTTGGACCAACAGACATCCCCCCGTTCGACCTCGCCGGTGATTGTTCCCGCGTCGTCGCGCAAAACCGTCTCGGCGGCGGGGAGGACATCGAGCGATTCCGAATCGACGACCATGTACTCCAACTCGACGCCAAACGCGGAAAACAACCCGCGACGAGTCTCCATCAGCAGCGATCCTTCCTGGGAATGTCCGAAGTGGCAATTGAGGGTCGGGATTGTCGCAGATGCGGAAAGAATGTTGAATAGTGAAACCTCGCATGCCACCAGATCCACAACACCAGCCGGCGGAAGCCCGGTCTGAAGACGCGAAGCCGCCCCACCGCGACGCCAGCTCACCCGCGGCGGATAGCGGTTCTGGCGCGCCTTTGGCACCCCCTGTGCCGAAGGCGAAACGTTCTGTCGGTGCGACAGATTCCCGGATTTTTCGGGCGTTATTGATCAACTCGGGCGCGCGCTTTCGGCAGTGGGGCGAGCGAATCACGCAGCCGGTCGCCACGATTCGCCCCGTCGTGGAAATCGCGGTCGCACTGCTCTTGCTTGTGGTGCTGTTTCGCGCGTTCCTCGCGGGGGGGTACATGATTGAAACAGGGTCAATGGCACCGTGCCTGTTCGGATATCACAAGCGGGCGGAGTGCCCCGCGTGCCGGTATTCGTTCGCCGTCGACGGGACGCTGGGATCGGAAACCGCCGTCTGCCCCAATTGTGGCGAAGACGAGATCGATGTGGATCCGTTGTTGTTGAACGATGGCGATCACCTGCTGGTGTCGCGTCCTAGTTTTGAGTTCGCCGACCCGCGTCGTTGGAATGTCATTGTCTTCGCGAATCCCTCAAAACCAGGTCAGGCGTATGTGAAGCGACTGGCAGGGTTGCCGGGTGAATCGATACGCATCAAGTGGGGCGACCTGTACGTGGGGGGAAAGATCCAGCAGAAGGATCTGGAAACCCAGCGCAGCATGCGGATTCTGGTTCATGACCACGCGTATCAGCCACCAGCCAGCGATCCCGACTGGCAACCGCGCTGGATGATTGACCCACCCCGGGCCGGCTGGTCCGAGCGGAGCCAGCGGTTCCTCTTCGCCCCTCCCAAAGGGGCGGTGAAGTCGACGCCGGAGGATCACGAAATCCGGGAATGGGTCAGCTACCGACATTGGATCCGTTCGGGGGGAGATCACCACACCAGCGTGCAACTGGTCGATTGGCCGGCGGCGCTGTCGCCCGGCTTGTTGCAGGACACCCAATTGACCTACGTCGATTCCAATCGCACGTTGATTTGTCGCGGCGTGCTGGACCGGGGGTTGCGTGACCGTCTGGAGCGCGAGGCGGCGAGCGCCGCGTTTCGACAGTCGCTCAGCTCCCTGAGCGACGCCTCGCACGTCGCCCCCATTCGCGATGTGTATGGGTATAACCATACCAGCGAGCGCGGAGCGGGGAACAAGATTCGCGATCTGATGTTCTCGGCGACCGTGGCACTCCGCGGCGAACCGGGGGTTTTCGCGATCTCCATGACAGATGGGGTACTGGCGTGCCGTTGTGAATTTGACACGGCCCGTCAAGAAATCCGCCTGATCAACGAACAGACAACGGAAGAGTTGCGGAAGGCCCCGCTTCCACCCGGCCTCACGGAGGGGGCATTGGTCGAAATGTCGGTCTGGGATCGCCAGGTGCTGGTGGCGGTGGGTGGTGTGTTGCTATTCGAGCCGTTTGTCGGTCCGTCGTCGCCCGGTCGCGGCCAGACTCCGTGGCAACCGGTGAAATTCGGTGCCCGGGACTTGCGGGCGGAAGTTCGCGAGGTGCGGTTGTTTCGCGATGTGTACTACACAGACTCGCAGGGGGACCGTGCTTTGGCCAAACCCTTGAAGCTGGGGCCGGACGAGTATTTCGTGCTGGGAGATAACAGCCCGGTTTCGAAAGACAGCCGGGGATGGACGAGTGACACCGTGTTGCGGCGGGATTTGTTGATCGGAAAGCCGCTGGTGCTGCATCTGCCGTCGCGGCGGAAACGCATCACGATTGGCTCGTGGCAGACCGAGATCCGCATTCCCGAGCCTTCCCGTGTCCGCTATATTCACTAATCGCACAGAGTTGATGTCAGGAACGAGCGACACATGAAAGCCGAGAAGAAGATCCCCAACGACAAGAGTGTCGGCCCCCCCTCGGCGGCGACCGCGCCGGCACCGACTCCGCCCCCTCCCCCCCGGCAGGAAAGCTGGCGGGAGACGATTGAGTCGATTGTCATCGCGTTCATCCTGGCGTTTCTGTTCCGCACGTTTGAAGCTGAGGCGTTCGTCATCCCGACCGGGTCGATGGCCCCCACCCTGTTCGGGCAGCATCGTGACGTCACCTGCGAGCGGTGCGGCACCCGCTTTTCCGTGGGGGCGAATGTCGGAACCGGACCCGACTCGGAAATTCAGCGGGGAAGTATCAATGCGGGAAATCGTCTGAAGTACGCGGTATGTCCCAACGCCGCTTGCCACTACGTCAACGACGTACTGGGGGACGAAATCTTCGCCGGCGATCGCATTCTGGTGAACAAATTCCCCTACGAGTTCAGCGATCCCGTGCGATGGGATGTGGTGGTCTTCAAGTATCCCGATGGGGCAAAGACCAACTACATCAAGCGGCTGGTCGGCCTTCCGGGTGAAGAACTGCACATTCGCAAAGGGGATATCTGGGTCCGCAAGCTGCACAGTGACGATCCGTGGCGACTGGCCCGCAAGCCGATCGAGAAGCAGGCGAAGTTACAGCTCATTGTTCACGACAACGATCGTCCCGCCAAAGTACTGCTGGAAGCGGGCTGGCCGGAATCGTGGCGGGGGGTGGCCGATTCGAATTGGGTTGGCGATCCCGAAAAGCGGTCGTTTCGCATCGACCCGTCGGGTAACGAGACCGACCGCTGGCAGACGTTGCGGTACACGCACTATATCCCTCAGCCGGCCGACTGGAACGATTTGCAGAGTGACCGCCCGCTCAAGACCCCCATGCCGCAGGTTGTTCGCGACGAATATGCGTACAACATGCGGATCACCAAAGGACACTCTCATACCGAGGGGAATCAGAAATTCCCCACCAGCCACGACGGTTACGCCGAGTATTGGGTCGGTGATCTGACGCTGTCCTGCGAGCTGCATCCCGAATCGGCCAAGGGAGAGATTCAGTTGGAACTCGTGGAAGGGGTCCGCAAATACCGCTGTCAATTCGACTTGGCGACCGGCCAGGCGCAATTGTCATACCCGGCGGAAATGGGGCGCGACAACGACGATGATGTGGTGCTGCTGGGGCCGGCGTTTGAGTCGAAACTGACACCGGGGAAGCCGCACCAGGTGCGGTTTTGCAACGTTGATGATCGCCTGGTGGTGTGGGTTGACGACGTAGTGCGCCAATCGGTGGAAATGGAGCTGGACCCGGCTTCGATTTACCAGGCTTTGGCTCCCTCGAGTCAGGCAGAGACGCCGGAAGATCGCTCGCCGATCGCGGTTTCCGTGCGCGGGGCGGCGGTGCGGGTCGCGCACCTGCTGATTGAGCGCGACACCTACTACACCGACCGGCTGAACAGTATGAAAGTCGCGACGGAATTCGAACTGAATGACTACGAAGACGACAACGAAGACCAGTTTCTGATGCTGGGGGACAACAGCCCGCGGAGCAACGACGGACGGGGCTGGCGCGAGCCGTACAGTGTTCCACGGAAGCTGCTGATCGGCAAAGCGTTCTGCATTTACTGGCCTCATGCGGTTCCTTTCCTCAACAACGGGAAGGGGTACCCGCTCAAAGAGTACCAGGAAGAGTTCGACAAGTCCGCCACCCCGATTCCCCGGATCAGTCTGCCGTTCGTTCCGCAGGTTGGTCGAATGAAGCGAATCTGGTAGCCTGAGACAGACCGTGGATCCCGCCGACGGCGGAGGCGGGATCAAAGGACGAGTTTGCAGCGTACCGCCCCAACAGCGTCACGGAGGATGCGATTCATGCCACCGCGCTTGCAGTGCATCGGGCTGAAGAAAATCTACAACGGACGGACCGTCGTCAACGACGTCAGTTTCGAAGTGGAACAGGGGGAAATTGTGGGGCTGTTGGGGCCGAACGGCGCGGGCAAGACGACATCGTTCCGCATGACGTGCGGCATGGTCGAGCCGACGGCCGGCAAAGTTCTGCTGGATGGCGTCGAAGTGACGAACTGGCCCATGTACAAGCGGGCACGTCGAGGGATGGGATATCTCGCGCAGGAGTCGAGCGTCTTCACCCGGTTGACCGTCGAACAGAACATTCTGGCGATTCTGGAATTGCTGCATGTGGGGCGTACCGAGCGCAAGCGGGTCACCTCGGGGCTGCTCGAACAGTTCGGCCTGACCAAACTGACCAAATCGATGGCGTCGACATTGTCGGGGGGAGAACGGCGGAGGCTTGAGATTGCACGGTGCCTGGCGAGCAACCCGGCGTTGATTCTGCTCGATGAACCGTTCACAGGGATCGACCCGGTGACGATTCAGGGGATCCAAAAGATCATTCAAGATCTGCGGGATAGCGGGATCGCGATTTTGCTGACCGACCATCGCGAGATGGAAACGCTGACGATCACCGACCGGAATTACATCATTTGCGAAGGTCGCGTCTTGGTGTCGGGGGACTCGGAAACCGTTCTGGGGAATCCCGAGGCGCAGACAAAATACTTTGGAAAACGGACCTATCACGATTCGGGGATGTTCCACCCGATCAAGGGGCCCCATACGGCACCCGCCCCGGACGAGGCGCGCAACCCTATTTCCTAGAACGCGTTACGATGAATCCAGTACTCCCATCCGAGATCGCTGACGGGTGGTTCCGGGGTCTGGGTAAAGGTTGCGCAACTTGCGTCAGGCTGTGAAATTGGGGGGGATTGACCCCACCCCCTTGTGAGCTTTACAATGCAGGGACAGCGCAACTCAGCAAGCAAGATGCGCTGGTGGTGAACTGCCAACGCTGTCGGTCGCGCGATTGTTCGATCGCGTCGCGCGCGTTGAAGGTTCCCGGAACGACGATTGGAGAATCTCGGGAATGCTGGTTCTGTCGCGGAAGAAGAACGAGAGCATCGTCATCGACGGTTGCATCGTCGTTACGATCGTGGAAATCAAGGGGGACAAGGTGCGTTTGGGAATTGACGCGCCGAAAGAGGTTCCCGTACACCGCAGCGAAGTTTTTGACGCCATTCATGCAGAGCAGGCCAAGCCGGAACCGCCCACCGAGGCGTGTCCAACAGCGGGTTCCTGAGTTGTCTGTGGCGGCGAGATTCGCGCGGGGTTTTCATGTCTCAACGGGTTTCCTTAGGAAACAAGTGAAGTCGCGGCGGGTTTGACCCGTTGGGCGCGCGGGGTGTTCGTGTCGTGGGTTTGGGGGCGTCGATTGCGGCTGGGGCTTTGAAGGGGGCGTATCTGCAGGGTCTTTCTGGTTCTTTTTCTCACACCGTTCAATTCCCCACTCCCGCGCTCTATAATCGTCCCCCCCGCTTGAGCGCACGGAGGCGCGTTGGAAGTCGGCATGGGCCGGCCCCGCCGGCCAGGCTCTTCTTCAGACTTTTCGGACCAGTTCACTGATGACGTTGGCGCAAGTCTACGAAGGGCAGTTCCGAGGCGACATTCGCCTCCGCGGACACGACTACTTCAAAACCGACCGTGTTTCCATCACCCGCGTCGAACCCGAGCAGATTCAGGCGGTCGTTCAGGACGCCAACGAATTTCAGACGCAACTGCAACGGACGAATGGGGACTTGCAGATGTCCTGCAGTTGCGCCCCGCCCGGCCGACTGAATCCCACCTGCAAGCATCTCTGGGCGACCATCCTCAAGATCGACGCCTCGGGCCTGCTCGCCGCCACGGTCAAAGCGGGGGCCATCCCCCCGTTCACTACCGAGGTCGCTGACACCCGCCCGATCGAAGACTACTGGGACGCCGAACCGTACCGCGATGTGTACGTTCCCCCCGCCGGCGGCGGTGCGCTCCGGACACAGCGCGAGCCAACCGTCATCGCTCCGATTTTGAAGCCCTGGCAGCAGAAGCTCCAGTCGCTCAGTGAGCAGCTCCACTCCTCCGCAGCCTCGGCCAACGCCGCTCCGCGCGATCGCGAGATTTTCTACGAGATCGATCCGCAATCCAGTCGCGATCGCCGACTGCTGGTTCTGCAGGTCGTCCAGCGTCAACGCCGATCGAACGGGCAATGGGGCAAACTGAAGCCGTACAAACTCCGGGCCGACCGACTCGACGAAATCGACAACGACCAGGATCGGCGGATTCTCGCCCAACTGGTGGGGGTCACTCCCGATCGAATCAACTGGCAGGCTCCGTCCCTCGAACCGGGGGCCGTCCAGCGGTTTCACGTGGCGAACGATCTGGCGCTCGGTCTGCTTCCCGATCTGTGCGCCACGGGCCGGCTGCACTTCACCGGGAATCATCAGGAAAAACAGGTTCCCCTCACGTGGGATGACGGTTCCCCTTGGGAACTGTGCGTCGATGTGGGGCCGGATGAGACCGAAGAAAACTGGGTCGTACGGGGCCAACTGAGGCGGAACGACGAACTGCATCCTCTGTCGGACACCAAACTGATGCTGCCCGGCGGGCTGGTGATTTTCGCCGACCATGCCGCCCGGCTTCAGGATTTTGGCACTTTCGGCTGGACCGAACTGCTCGCCAGCGAACGCGCTCTCACCGTTCCCAAAGACGATGGCGAAGCGCTGGTCGACCGCCTGCTCGACATGCCCCAGCTTCCCCGGCTCGAACTTCCCGCCGACCTGCGGTTGGAAGAAGTCACCGCGGAACCCAAACCGCACCTGACACTCTTTACCCCTCGGGGTGTGCGCTGGCAACATGAACGGCTGACCGGTGAGGTCGAATTCGAATACGAAGGAGCGAAAATTCGAGGCACCAGTCCCCAGGGGGCGATTGTGCAGCGAGCGCTGGGGCGTTGTATCGCCCGCGACCGTCCGCACGAAGAACAGTATTGGGGCGTTCTCGAAACTCTGGGAGCGCGGCGTCTGCAACATGCGTTTCCCGGTCGCAACGATGTCGAAATTCCCTCGCGGGCGTTGGGCAACGTCGTGCGCGGCCTGATGAAGGAAGGGTGGCAGATTCACGCCGACGGCCGGCAGGTGCATCAGGCCGGCCCACTGAGTTTTGAAATCCGCTCGGGGATCGACTGGTTCGAATTGTCGGCCAGTGTGGAGTTTGAAGGTCGCCGGGTGGCGTTTCCCGAACTTCTGTCGGCTCTCGCCCGTGGCGACTGCACCGTCCGACTCGACGACGGTTCTTTGGGGGTGATCCCTGAAGAGTGGCTGAAGCAGTTTGGAATGCTGGCGAGCCTGGGGGTTTCCGAAGGGGATCACGTCCGCTTTGCCCGCACGCAGGTGGGGCTGCTCGATGCGCTGTTGGCCGCCGAGCAGTCGGTGAAGTTCGACGCGGGCTTCGACGACCTCCGACAACGGGTCAAGGAATTCACCGGGATTAAGGATGGTGAACCGCCCCAGGGCTTTGACGGCGAGTTGCGTCCCTATCAGGCGGCGGGGGTGGCGTGGCTGCGGTTCCTGGATGAATTCGGATTCGGCGGGTGTCTGGCTGACGATATGGGTTTGGGAAAAACCATTCAGCTTTTGGCGTTTCTCGAAGACCGTCGGCAGCGGGGGATTTCCAAAGGACCGACGCTGGTTGTCGTTCCCCGTTCGCTGATCTTCAATTGGCAGCAGGAATCGACGAAGTTCACCCCCGGGCTCAAGGTGTTGGAGTACACCGGGCTGCACCGGGGCACGATGCGCAAGAAAATCGCCAAAGTTGATCTGGTGCTAACGACCTACGGAACCATCCGTCGCGACGTGCTTCAGTTGAAGGAGATGGAGTTCGAATATGTCGTACTGGACGAGGCCCAGGCGATCAAGAACCCCGGTTCGCAGGTGGCGAAGGCAACGCGGTTGCTGAATGGCAAGCACCGTATCGCCCTGTCGGGTACGCCGATTGAGAACCACTTGCGAGACCTGTGGTCGATTTTTGAGTTTCTGAACCCCGGCATGCTGGGGAGGGCGTCGATTTTCAAACTGCACACCGCTGACGCGACCGACGACGAATCGCGTAAGCTGTTGTCGCAGGCGTTGCGGCCGTTCATTCTGCGGCGGACGAAAAAGGAAGTCGCCCAGGAACTGCCCGACAAACTGGAGCAGACGATTGTCTGTCACATGCCGAAGCACCAGGAACAGCTCTACCTCGAGCTGCGGGATCACTACCGCGAATCTCTGATGGGGCGGATTCGCACCCAGGGACTGGCGAAAAGCCGCATTCACGTTTTGGAAGCGCTGTTGCGATTGCGGCAGGCGGCGTGTCACCCGGCGCTATTGGACGCGAAGCATGCCGACGAGTCGAGCGCGAAGGTCGAGGCGCTCAGTCTGCATCTGACCGACCTCCTGGCCGAGGGGCACAAGGCGCTGGTCTTTTCGCAGTTCACCAGTTTTCTGGCGATTGTTCAGAAGCATCTGGATGAACGCGGGATCGCGTACGAATACCTGGATGGCCAGACGCGAAACCGCAAAGAGCGGATCGATCACTTCCAGGAGGATCCAAACTGCGGCGTGTTCCTGATCAGTCTGAAGGCGGGGGGATTGGGTCTCAACCTGACCGCCGCCGACTATGTGTTTTTGCTCGATCCGTGGTGGAATCCCGCGGTGGAGATGCAGGCGATTGACCGGGCGCATCGGATCGGCCAGACCCGGCAGGTGTTCGCGTATCGGCTCATCTGCAAGAACACGGTGGAGGAGAAGATCGCCGAGCTGCAGAGCAAAAAGAAAGAACTCGCCGACGCGATTCTGCAGGCCGACAACAGTCTGATTTCCGATCTGACGGCGGAAGATCTCGAGTTGTTGCTGTCGTAAGGGGCCACTCATGGTTCGATTGAGCGTCAACATCAACAAGGTCGCCACCCTGCGGAATTCGCGGGGGGGGAACGTCCCCGATGTCCTCGATGCGGTCCGGGTTTGTGTCGCCGCCGGCGCGCCGGGGATCACCGTGCATCCCCGTGGCGACGAACGGCACATCACCCGGGCCGACGTGCGAGTGATCGCGCGGGAGTTGCTGCCACTGCGGGATCAGATCGAGTTCAACATCGAAGGGGATCCGCGTCCCGATCTGTTGGAACTGGTGCGGGAGGTGCGGCCGCATCAATGCACGCTGGTTCCCGTCGTCCCGGGCGAAATCACCAGCCAGGCGGGCTGGTCGACGTCGACTTCGCAGGAGGAAATGCGACGGATTGTGGCGGACCTCAAGTCGGTGGGGGTCCGCGTCAGCCTGTTTGTCGATCCCGAGATCGCCGCCGTCGACTGGGCGGCGGACATGGGAGGGGATCGGGTTGAACTTTATACAGAACCGTTCGCGCGGGCGTTTGAACGAGGCGCAGCGGCCGGCCAGGAGTCATTCGCGCGGTACGCCCGAGCCGCTCTCCGAGCTCACGAGCGGGGTTTGGGAGTGAACGCCGGGCACGACCTTGACCTCAGCAACCTTCCCCTGTTTCGTCAGCTCCCCCATCTGGACGAAGTCTCGATTGGACACGCGCTGATCAGCCGGGCGCTGTTCGTGGGACTCGACACGGTGGTGAGGGAATACCTGCGGGCGTGTGTTTCCGACACGGTCGAAAACGAGACGTCGCCCCGGTAGAGCGGGTCGCTGACGTGTGTCCGAATGAGGACAAGAGTGTCAAGTACGAATGGCACTGCCATTTGCGGCACATGGAGTTACGACAACGGGCAGGTTTTGCGACTCAGGAATCGAATGGCGAGACCTTGTCGGAAAAAACCGCTTTTCCGAACCGGTGGGGAGTGTGAAAGTTGGGGGTCGGGGTGTCGGCTCGCGACCACTGGCTGTATTGCATGTTTGTCTTCCCGCCGTGCCGATTGAGGTTCAGATTCCAGTGCGAGCCGGGTTGGGGAGGGGTGTGGGGCATATATTTTTCGAAATTCTTGAGGGGAATCGCGACTTCACAAGTCCAGCTTGTGTCCGTATCGGAATCGTCGTTGAGTGTTCCGACGTAGGTACCCGCGACCTGGACCCCTTCGGCGTCCCAGACTTTCGCCCGGGGTTTCTTCGGGCCTTCCGGCCGAAAGTTGTCGAGATATCCGCCGACCTCGTTCCATTCGATGTTGAAGTACACCTCGGGCTGGTTGGGATTGGGAGCGAAGATCACCTCGAAACAGTCGTCTTCCGGAATCGGGCCATCATGGTCTTTGTGCCGGGCGGAAATGTGCGAGTCTTCACAGACGTGCGCCACGTACAGATTGTTGTCGTCCCACAGCAGCTTGGCGACCGACCGTTCCTTCCGGCCCTCTTTGTGCCATGTGAACTGAAATTCACCCACCGCCGGGGTGGCGAACCAGGCAGGCTCGTCAAGTTTGCCATCAATCGTGATCGGCGAACCGGCGCGGTGAATCTGGTAGACGGGGGGGGCAAAGTCCGGCTCGTCGGCGCGGGTCGCACCGGGGGGCTGAACCGCCATCCCCGCCAGCAGCGCGACGACGGCCAGCGGACACACCGCCCAGCGAATCACCGAAATCCAATGCACGGTCCTCATTCGTCTTCTCCCAGGGATCGAAAACTGAAGTGACAGGAAGAATAGGCGAAGTTTGATCTGTCTGTACAGCGGCTCCTCGCACCTGAGCTGGCGGGAATACCAGTGCGGTCGCATGTGAGTCGGGCCCGGGTGCCGGACTTGCGAATTGCCGCCCCCGCCCCCGATACTGGGTTTCGCCCACATTGAAAGAGAACCCATGTCGAAGCATTACGTGCTGGGGCTGATGGCGGCCAACCGGACTGGAATTCTGGCCGCTGTCTCCACTGCGCTCGCCGAGCTGTCGGGAAACATCCGCGACATTCGGCTGACAGTCGTCGAAAACTACTTCACGATCATCCTCTCCGCCGACTTCCCCGACCACCGCGACCCCGATGTGATTGTCGGGCACCTCGAAGGAGTCGGGCGGACGTTTGGATTGTCGGTGATGCTGCGTGACCCGGCCGCCGAGCCGGCGTTTCCGGTCACGCCGCAGGATTGCCAGATCTACCATCTCACATTGTCGGGAAAGGACTCACCCGGCGTGCTGGCGAGATTCTCGGCGAGACTGGCTCGCGAACAGATCGATATCAGCGATATGTATGGCTGGCGCGGGGAAGAGGAACTCCCCGTGATTCTGCTGGAGCTGGCAATTCCCCCGCATGTGCATATTCCGACATTGCGAACCGAATTGATCGAAATCGGAAAGGGATTCGGGCTGACGACGACTCTGGGGTTCGTGGGGACGGGAGCGTCCCGCGACCCGCGTCCGTTGCGAAACCGGCTGCCGACCTCGACGTGAAATCCCGCTGCGCGGAGATTGGAATTGTCCGCACCGAGGGGATAGAATCGGGCACTGACTTCCTGAACACCAACTCGGTCGCGACTGATGAGCCAATCCCCGTCTCCGCAAATTCGTTACGACGCCACCGATGCCAATCGGCTCATCGAGCCTGTCTGGCAAACAGCGGTTCGGCCTCTGCTGGACCGGGCGCGGGCCGAACTGTTTGCGGACGTGCCACTGCTGCGTGCCCATCTCGCCGATCCGAAGCAGACTCCGATCCCAAAGGAGAAGAAGCCTCTCGATTCCGGATTCATCGACATGCCCGGGACGCTGATCCGGGAATTCCAGGCCAGTCCCGCGACAAGTCTGATCGGTCGGATTCAGGCCGCTGCACAGCAGATGCGCGGCCAGGTGGATCGCCTGGTTGTCTTGGGGATTGGTGGATCGTACATGGGGGCGCGGTGTCTGTTCGAGGCACTTTGCGACCGATATCACAACGAACGCTCGCGCGAGGAACGCCAGGGGTCTCCCCGGCTCTATTTCGAGGGGGACAATCTCGACAATTCCGCCGTCGTCAGCCTGCGCGACCTGTTGGTGGGGGGCGGCCGTGACAGTCGCAACGCGGGGGATCGCTGGGGGCTGGTCGTCATCAGCAAGTCGGGGGGGACCCTGGAGACCGCGGCGGCGTATCGCGTGTTTCTCGACGCGTTGGAAAAATTCTACGGCGCGGGGAGTCCCGAGGCACGCAACCTGGTCATTCCGGTGACGGGGGATTCCGGAAAGCTGCAGGAGTTGACCCGGCTCAAGAAGAATCCGATTGTGTTTTCGATTCCCGAGGGCGTTGGGGGGCGGTTCTCGGTGTTGACCGCGGTGGGGTTGTTGCCGGCGGCGATGCTGGGAATTGACATTGTCGAACTTGTGCGTGGTGCCGCCGACATGACCGAGCGGTTTCGAACGGCAGAGCCGGGTGACAATCCGGTTTACGACTACACCGAGACCTGTCATCTGCTGGAAACGCATCTCGGGCTGCGGACCCGCATTCTGTCGACCTGGGGAAAACGGTTGGAGGCGCTCGGCTTCTGGTACGACCAGTTGCTGGCAGAAAGCCTGGGAAAGAAAGAGCGCGGCGCGCTCCCATTGACGGTGGTCAATACGCGCGACCTGCACAGCAGGGGACAGCAGCATCAGGAAGGGGTTCGCGACAAACTGATCACCAACGTGATCATCGAATCAACGCCCGAGCCGCATGTCACCGTGCCGGCTTGGTCGCCAGATCTGAATGTCGACGACCTCAACTGCATCGCCGGGAAACGGTACGATGAGTTGCTCAACGCGGCGACGTTGGGAACGAACAAGGCGTATCGTGATGTGAATCGGCCGACCGCCAGTCTGTTGCTGCCGGAACTCAATGCGTACGTTCTGGGACAGTTGCTGCAGATGTTCATGCTGGCGACGGTTCTCGAAGGCCGGCTGATCGGCATCAATCCGTACGGGCAGGATGGCGTCGAAGACTACAAGAAGAACACCCGCGCGAATCTGAACATGAAATGACCGCGACCGGCGCACGCCGCCGATCGCTGGTCGCTGGTCTGACGGAGTGATCGCACCGATGTGGAATCTACCCCGGACATCGTCGCATGCCGGCCCCAGGCCGGGCGGGCCAGTGTCACGCCGCTCTGTACTGAGAGGGGGTGCGCTTGCGCTGGGGGGCGCGTCGCTCGCCAGTCTGCTGCGCCACGAAGCGCTCTCGGCGGACACCAGTCAGGAAAAACGGAGCGTCATTGTTATCTTCCAGGCGGGCGGACCCAGTCATCTGGAGACTTGGGACATGAAGCCCGACGCCCCGGTCGAGTACCGTGGCGAATTCGAGAGCATCGCCACCGATCTGCCGGGTTATCGCGTTGGGGAGTTCATGCCCCGACTCAGTCAACTCTGTGGCAAACTCGCCATTCTGCGGTCGGTGTTTCATGACCAGGGAGAGCATGGTCAGGCGTGTCACACGGTGATGACCGGGTATCGTCCCACCAAGGGGGATCCCGGCAATGAATTCCCGAGTGCCGGGAGCATTGTCTCGAAAGAACTTGGGCCGCGCTCGAGCGGAATCCCCCCTTACATCGCCACCATGCAGTCGTTGCCCAGCGGGAACGCGGCGTTTCTGGGGGTGCAGCACAACCCATTTCAAACGTACGGTTATCCGACCAGCCCCTCGTTTCGAGTGCGCAACCTGGTCTTGCCCGACGGTGTCGATGTCGCGCGAATGGAACGCCGGAAGAAGATGCTGGAACGCTTTGACGATTTCCGCCGGGATGCCGACGCGTCGGGCGCGATCGCCGGCGTCGACGAATTCACCCGGCGGGCGTTCGAACTGGTGCAAAGCCCCGCGATTCGCGAGGCGTTCGACCTGGGAAAAGAGAAACCGGAAACACGCGAGCGGTACGGAGCGAACAGTTTTGGTGCCCAGAGTCTGTTGCTGGCGCGACGGCTGGTCGAAGCGGGAGCGCGGTACGTCACCGTGCGGGTCGACGGGCAGTGGGATTCGCACCAGCAGAATTTCAACGCCCACCGGTTGTTGATTCCCCCATGGGATCTTTGCCTGTCGGCGTTGATCGAAGACCTTGACCAGCGGGGTCTTCTCGAGACGACACTCTTGGTGATCGCGGGAGAATTTGGACGGACGCCTCGCATCAATAAAGACGCCGGCCGGGATCATTGGCCCAGCGTTTACACGACCGTCCTGTGCGGCGGTGGCGTGAAAGGGGGTGTCATTCTGGGAGAGAGCGACGCATTGGGCGAATATCCTAAAGCCCGCCCCATCAGCCACCAGGATGTTCTCGCGACGGTGTATCATCAGTTGGGGATCGACTATCGGCGAACCTATTTCAACGAGGCGCAGCGGCCGGTCGAGGTTCTGAACTACGGCAAGCACATCGCGGAGATTGTCTGATGGAGGCGGCGGCTCGAAACGATGCGCGACTCTCCGCTCGGGCGATTTTCCGCGAGCGGCCGTTCGGCATATTCGCGTCGCTGGCGTTCGTTCTGATCTGCTGGATTGGGCCGCAGTCGTCCGCGTGTCGGGCGGAGGACAAGTCGCAACCGATCCCGGTCGTGGTTCCCACTCGCGACACCGCAGTCGACTTCTCCACCGAGATCGCGCCCTTCCTGAGAAAGAACTGTCTCGCCTGCCACAATGGACGGAACGACGAGGCGGGGGTGAATCTTGGGACGGTGGAGACGATTCGGCGTGGCGGGGATTCCGGCCCAGTGATCATTCTAGGACAGGGAGCGGAGAGCCCGCTGCTTAAAGTCGCGGCCCGGCAACGGAAACCGCAGATGCCCCCGGCCGACAATAAAGTGGGGGCCGTTGCGCTGACGTCGGACCAATTGGGGCTGTTGCAGCTTTGGATTGATCAGGGGGCGAACCCTGGTTCAAAAGCCCACTCGGGAACGATTCCGCGCAGGCCCCTGCCGACGACTTTGCAACCGATATTGGCGATGGCGCTGTCACCCGATGACGACTGTCTGGCGGTGAGTCGGGGGGCTCGGTTGCAGGTCTACAATCTGCGTGGCCCCCAATTCGAGGCCGAGCTGTTTGATCCCGCCCTGGTCGCGAAGGGGGGAACGAATGTCGCCGACGGAGATCTGGTGCGGTCACTCGCCTTCGATCGCTCGGGGACGATGCTGGCGTCGGGCGGATTTCGCGCGGTACGCCTTTGGTCCCGTCCCCGCGCGGCATTCGAATCCCGATACGAATTCAGTCAACCCGCCCGATGTGTCGCCGTCGATGAAACCGGCGCGATGATCGCGATTGGAACCGAGACGGGTGAGATCCGAATTCGCCACGTGACCGGCGACAAGGGAATCAAGACACTGGCGGGGCATTCTGGCGCGGTGTCGGCTCTCGAATTCACTTCGACCGGGCTGGCGTCGGCGGGTGCCGACAAGAGTGTGCGGTTGTGGAAACTGCCAGAGTGGACACCCATCGCGCGATGGGCACTCGGTTTCGAACCGCGATCGCTGGGACTGACCCCCTCACGCGATGGCTTGGCGATTGGGGGTGCCGACGGCGTTATTCGGCTCTATCCGCTCAACGCACTGGTCGTCGCCACCGATGAGACTCCTACGCCACCCGTGATGGAGCTCAAGGGACACACGCAGGGAGTGGCCTGCATCACCAGTGTGGCGGACTGGAAGGATCGTTTGGTGACCGGGGGTGACGACGGACGGGTGAAGATCTGGGATTTGTCCACGGGTCAGGTGGTGCGGGAGATGAATCAGGAAATGCCGGTCGCCGCCGTCGCGGCCAGGCACGATGGTTCGCGAGTCGCCTCATGCGGATTACGCGGCACCCGGTTGTGGAACAGCGCCGACGGGTCAATGGTCGCCGAGTTCAAGGGGGACGATCGCGTCCGGCGCGATTTGCAGCGTGCCGACGGCGCGTACAACTACGCCCGGAACAACGTCGAATACCGCAAGCACGAGCTGCGCGAGGCCGAAGAGGCGCTCAAGCGCGAAATGGCGGTTGTCGAAGGGGCGGCCAAAACGAAGGAGATGGCCGACAAGACCCTCGTCGAAAAAGAGGCGGCGGCGATGAAGGCGATTGAGGCCCGGACGGCCGCCGAGAAGAAGGCGCAGGAACTCGCCGACCTGTTTCAGCAGGCGACCGACAAACGGGCCGTCGCGCTCGGGGAATTCACCGCTGCGGAAGAGGGGTTCAAGCAGGCGAAAGTGGCGTTGGAAACGGCCCGCGCGGCCGCCGCGAAGGACAAGGAGAATGCGGACTTGGCGGCGGCCGTCGTGACGGCGGAGCGGAACCAGACCGCGGCACAACAGAAGGTTCAGGGGGCGCAAAAGGGGCTGGACGACGCGACGAATGAGCGGAACAAGGCCCAGACGGCGAGTCAGCAGGCGAATCAGGGGCGGGAAAACGCCCGGGGGGCCGCCCGCGGACCAGAACGGGAGTGGAACGAGGCCAAAATCGCCGCCGCCGGGGCGGTGAACTTTATCGCCACATCGAATGCGATTCTGGAGAAGGCGAAGGGGGTGGTGCCGACTGCTCAGCAAGCGATTCAGGCCGCCGAGGTTGTGGTCGCCGTCCGCGATCAGGAGAAGCAACGGCTAACCGCTTTGCAGCTCGAACTGACCACGAAGCCGACCTCTGCGCGGTCGGTGGCGTTTTCCGGCGATGGTCGTCTGCTGGCGATCGCCAGTGAGACGGGCACGGTCCAGCTTGTCGATGGAGAAACCGGCACCCAGCTCGAGACTCTGTCCCCCACACCACCGGGCGTTGGTCAAACTGCGGGGGGGCAGAATACAGGGCCGAATTCAGGGCCACCCACAGTTGCCGCCTTCGGTTTCGTCGCGTTCTCGGCTGATGGTAAGCTGCACGCGGTTGGATCGGACGGCGTTGGCGTCCACTGGCGGACTGAGTCGCGGTGGAAGCTCGCGCGGGTGCTTGGGGGGGACACGGATCAAAGTCCGATCGCGAATCGGGTTCTGTCGCTCGACTTCAGTCCCGATGGCGAAACGCTGCTCACTGCGGGTGGGGTTCCCTCCGTCACGGGCGAGCTGTCGCTCTGGAGTGTTCGCGAGGGGTCGCTCATCCGTCAATTCGAGACCGGGCATCGCGACACCATTCAGTGCGTTCGCTTTTCGCCGGATGGACAGTTTGTGGCGACCGCGTCGGCCGATCGGCTGGTGAAGTTGTTCCGCGTCGCGGACGGCGGGTTGGTTCAAACTTTCCCGGGACACAGTCAGCCGGTGTTGGCACTGGCCTGGCGGGCCGATGGTCGGGCGATTGTCAGTGGCGGGGGAGACCAGGTGATCAAGCTCTGGAATCTGCAAACCGGGGCCGCCATTCGCACTTATCGGGGAACCGCCTATCGGATTGGTGAATTCCGACGGTCGATCACCTCGCTGGCGTTTGTGGGAGACCGTGATCAGTTCGTCTCGACATCAGGTGACAAAACCGTAAGATTGCATCGCACGACGAACGACTCAGACATTTTCGCGTATGTCGGGGGTCAGTCGTACTTTCATGCCGTCGCCGCGACCGGTGATGGAAAGTGGGTGTTTGCCGGCGGACAGGATGGCGTGCTGCACGCCTGGAACGCCGAGAGTACCTATCGGCAGCACAGTTTCACGGCCGACGAGCCGGCCCGATTGAAGAAAGCGAATTGACCGATGAACTACGAACTGTTGCCTGTCTTCGCGCGCAACGAGGCCGCCAACAAGTGGCTGGAAGAGCATCCGCTGGTTTTGGGGGGAGGGGCGATCGCCCTGGGAATTGTCTTGACGTATTTTGGAGTCACCGCGCTAAAAACGGGGCGAACGAAGGACAAGTGGGGTCGTGAGATGGAAGGGGGGAGTGCCATGGCGATGGGGGTCATCAGGCTCGTGGCTGGCGTGGGGGCGATCCTTTTCGGCCTGTACAAGTCCATCGCTGGCTTCATGTAGCAGTCGGCCGGTCGGCGCCGACTCGATCGTCGGAAGATTCCTGTTGAAACAACCAGTTGAACCTGTTAGTAGTCGGCGTGAATCAATTCCCACATCTTTTTCTGATTCCGATTCGTTCGTCTTTCCCGTCACCCGAGTTCTATTGGAGACTTTTTACTATGTTGAAAAACTGTTTTCGAGTCGCCGCTTTTTCGCTGCTGGTTCTGTCGGTCGGGGGAGTCGGTTCCGCCGGCGTGATTCACACGCGGGCCATCCTGGATGGAGCGTCCGAAGCTCCCCCCAATGCGTCGCCCGGTACGGGCATCGCCTATGTCGATTTTGACACCACCGCCCACACCATGCGTGTCCAGGTGACATTCTCCGGTTTGATGGCGGGAGTGACAGCGGCACATATCCACGCGGCGACAGCGGCTCCCTTCACCGGAACCGCCTCGGTCGCCACTCAGACACCGACATTCGTTGGGTTTCCTTCCGCAGTGACCAGCGGCAGCTACGACGAAACGTTTGATCTGACGCTCGCCTCCAGTTATCGCGCCGGTTTCATCACCGCCAATGGTGGCAGTATCGCCAATTCCGAGGCGGCACTGTTGTTCGCCGCCACGCACAACACCGCGTATCTGAACATCCACACAACCGCCTTTCCCGGCGGTGAAATCCGTGGGTTTCTGACGGTTGTCCCGGAACCAAGCAGCTTTGTACTGGGAGGCTTCGGCTTGATGGCATTGGGCTTCTGGGCCCGTCGCAATCGTCGTAAGGTCGGCTGAGTCATCGATCCGACCCGCTCAAGCCCAATCCCGGAAAGCAACACCACCCTGGCCGAGGACGATGCGCAATCGCGCTTCGTCATCGGTAGGTTGTGGGTCGCCGGCTGCGGCTTGATCGTCCCGCTCATCGGCTTCTTCTACGCTCCTTATGCAGAACAGGGACCGATAGTGTGTGGCTCCCGGCTCGCGCTGGGAATCCCCTGCCCGGGCTGTGGTTTGACACGTGGCGTCTCGGCGGCGGTCCGATTGCATTGGGCCGCCGCCACTTCATTTCACCCGCTCGCGGTTCCGGTGGCACTGGCATTCACCGCTGTCGGAGTGACGGCGTTGATCGAACTCGCGCGGGGTCGCCGATATCCGTGGTATCGCCGTTTTCTCACCGGGCGCTGGCTGTGGGGACTGTTTGTACTGCTGCTGGTGATTCACGGTTTGCGAATGTTGGCCTGGAGTCGGGACGGGACTCTGGAACGGGACGACTGGTTGAATCAGGCGATTGAATTTTCCGTATTTGATGGCAAGAATGGATTCCGTCATACCCGGCTTACCCAACGTTTGTCGCACCACGGGGAATCGTAATGTTGATGAAAAAACTGCAGTTCATGCTGCTCATTCTTCCATTCCTATTCATAGGGTATGGCTGGAGCGAACTCGACTGGACGCTGGATCGTGTCTGGACGCAGGATCGAGTCTCAGAGACCAAAGTTGCCGACGATCCGATTGCGATCGCATTCCGGAACCATCAGAGTGGCGTCCAGGTCAAGGGGGTTGGAATCGTCGACAGGGTCTTGCCGGACGACAACGAAGGCAAGCGCCATCAACGATTCATTGTCCGACTCGGGTCGGGGCAGACGTTGCTGATCGCGCACAACATTGGATTGGCCCCCCGAGTGTCTCCGTTGAATCCAGGGGATACGATCTCGTTTTACGGGGTCTTCGAGTGGAACGCGAAGGGGGGCGTTGTCCATTGGACACACCACGATCCCGGGAGGAGGCACAAGCCGGGGTGGCTGAAGCGGAATGGCGTCGTATACCGATAGTTTCGAACAGGTACGCGTGTATACAGTTGCCGGTGTCAAAAAAATCAGTGGTGTTTCGTGATCCCCTTGACCGAAGCCACTGCGTGCTTGCCCGGAGGCTCCCGACCGGTTAGAACCATGGTTTGGAATTTGCCACCGCCGCCGGGAAGGTGTCGCGGCCGGAGAACTGTTTTCCCGGCTCCCCTTCATTTTGGCCGATGGCGCCACTCGCGATGTAGGATGCCTCGCCGCCAGGGATTCGATCCTTGGCGGTTTTGTCGTTCGAGGCGGACTGGAACTGCGGAATGCGGCATATTGAATCGATGTTTCGGCTCTCTACCGAAGATTGCCGAGAGATCCTGAGCCTGTCGAAGAGTACGAAGGCCCGGTGGGCCCTGGGTGAGCGTCCGCCCCTGCTGCAAGGACGCATGATGACCCTGGTGTTCGAGAAACCGTCGCTGCGGACGCGGGTCAGTTTCGAGGCGGCGGTCGCCCAATTGGGCGGGGGAAGCGTTTTTCTCACGTGTGCCGAGGCGGGCCTGAATGGTCGCGAGTCGATCGCAGACGTCGCCCGGGTTCTGGGGAGCTATTCCGACTGGATCGTGACCCGCACGTTTTCGCAGAAACTTGTCGAAGATTTCGCGCAATACGCTGGCTGTTCGGTGATCAATGGCCTGTCCGACTCGGCGCACCCGTGTCAGGCGCTGTCGGACATGTTCACCATGATCGAGGTGTTCGGCTCGCTGGAAGGCCGCTCAATCGCCTACGTGGGGGACGGCAACAACGTCGCCCGGTCGCTGGCCGTGGCCGCCGGGTTGCTGGGAGTCGGTTTCACTATCGCTTCGCCGTTGGGGTATGAACTGTCGGACGATTTCGTGGCGCGGCTGCGGAAGACGTTTCCAAAAGGAAATTTCAAATTCACGTCCGACCCGCGGGCGGCCGTCACTCGGGCCGACGTGGTCTATACCGACGTCTGGGCCAGCATGGGACAGGAATCGGAACAGGATCTGAGGAAGCGGGCGTTCGCCCCGTACCAGATCAACGGCGAACTGATGAGCGCCGCTCCGGCGCATGCGAAATTCATGCACTGCCTCCCCGCCAAACGCGATCTGGAGGTGACCGACGAAGTTCTCGACGGCCCGCAGAGTATCGCCATTCTACAGGCGGCAAACCGAATGCACGTGGCCAAGGGAATTCTCCTGTGGCTGCTGGAATTCGACCCGGCCTGACGCGAAAGCCAAATACAACAATGACCAGCGAAGCAAACCCACCGGCGAATGAGCCGCGGCGTGATGGACGCGCCCCGCACGATCTGCGGCCGATTTCGATTCAACGGGGATTCACCCGCACTGCTCCTGGCAGCGTGTTGATTCGCGCCGGCGAGACGCTCGTCCTTTGCACCGCCTCGGTCGAGAATTCTCTCCCCCCCTGGATGCGCGATCAAACGCGGGGCTGGGTGACTGCAGAATACAACATGCTTCCGGGCAGCACCGCGCCGCGCAAGTCGCGGGAACGCGCGGGCAAAGTCGATGGACGAACGACCGAGATCCAACGTCTCATCGGCCGAAGTCTGCGGTCGATTGTCAATCTCGAGGCGCTCGGTCCGCGCATGATCACCGTCGATTGCGATGTGTTGCAGGCGGATGGGGGAACCCGCACGCTGTCGATCACCGGAGGATTCATCGCGCTCGTTGACGCGGTGAGATCCCTGCCCGCCGGTGCGACCGATCCCGCTCGGCCGGTCTTCAACTCCAGCGTGGCGGCGGTCAGTCTGGGGTTGGTCGCGGGTCGGCTGCTGCTCGACCTCGATTACTCGGAAGACAGCCGGGCGGAAGTTGATTCCAACATCGTCATGACCGGCGCGGGGAAGTTTGTCGAAGTGCAGGGGACAGCGGAAGGTCGTCCCTTCACCCGCGCGCAACTCGACGCCCAGTTGGAACTGGCGACACAAGGCGTAGGAAAGTTGCGGCAATTGCAGCGCGACGCGCTGGGTGCCGACTGGCCCGCGGGCTGCTGATTTAGCGCGGCGAATCGATCCACGGATTGCGCCAGACTCGGCCGACAGGCTGCGGATCCCGCCGCCACGTTTTCCCGGAATCTTCCCATTCGGACTGAATGGAATACATAACCTCACCGGTTACCGATCGAAACGCGTACAGCGGAACGGTGGTCGCTGGCGGATTGGCCACGTCGACAGGCAGGACGTAGAACGCGGGTCGGGCGATGGGAGCGTCGGCGGGGAATTGGCCGACGATTTCGCCACTCGACTCCCGTCCTTTCGGCAGCGAAATCGGAATCAGATCCGGAGCCGACCGATCGGGCGCGAAGAACTCAACATCGGTTCGCCACTGCGAGAGCAATTCCGAATCAACCTGCCGACTCGCCACTTCGTTGCGGGCGGCCAGCGGACGCAACAGGTCGCCGCTTGAACCGTTCGGTTGGCGATGGATCGCGACGGGCAGCACCGTTCGCGGGTCATCGAGATCGAGCCGATACATGATTTGGTTGTAGTCGTATCGCGGCGTCGGGTCCGTGTTTCCCGAGAACGTGCTGGCATACGTTCCCTCAAAATAGATTCGCTTTCCTCCCTCTTCGTCAAACAGCGGTTGCTGTTTCGGATTGTAATAGCTGTATTTGTCGTGCGTGATCACCTTCACCGCGTAGGCCCACGGACCGAGCGGCGTTTCGGACTCGGCATACCAGACCTCACCCAGGACCGACGTTCCCGCCCACTGGACGGCGATCATGACCCAGCGTTTGCGGTGGGCGTTCCAGTAGGTGGAGCCGGCATGAACCAGAACGGGGTCGCCGGTCTTGTGATCGCGGAGTTGAATCAGTCCGTCGGCCTTATCCAAGACCTTGCGGTCCACCAGTTTCGCCTGATCGAGCGCAGGGACGGGTGGTGTGTTCTTCTTCCATTCGTATTTCGGTTTGCCCTGAGCGTCACGTTCGATTTGCCCCTGCGCGAGAGTGGTCCCAACTTTCAGGCAGGAGAACGCTTCGTGCGTTCGCACGTCCAGAAACGCCTCCGGTGTCGCTTTGACCCGGGTCAGGGGGAGCGGCCGACCGAAGTAAACCCAAGGCCCGCCGTCGCCAGCGATTTCCACTGCGTTCCCCGCAGGAAAACTCGGTGCGTCCACGGGCAGGTCGGCGACGAACTTCCAGAGTTTTTCCTGGTCATTCCACTCGACAATTCCGCGCTGATACACCTCCAGCAACTTGCGCACTTTCATCGAGCCTGCGAACATCCGTTCGCCCCCCTGCGAATCCCGGAGGACTGTCAGGCCGTCGAGCCAGGTCGGACCCTCGCCGGGCAGTTTGGCTGTCTCTTTCGCGAAACCGTCGTTCGCCACGAAATACTCCAGATCGACGCCGCGACTGGGAGCCAATCCCCCCTTCGCGGGCAACAGCGACGTCGCCCCCGGGACATGAAAGTTGCCCAGGATGTAGCTGGGCCGATTGGTGTCTCCCCAGAACCAGTAGATATTCCCCTTGTACAGCCCCGTCAGAACACTGTCCTGACCAAAGACTTTGGCATTCAGCAACGGCTGCTTCAGCGGGACGTCTGCTCCGACGAGTACGCTGTCGCGATAGATGCCCGCGCCGGTCACCCGGTACATCCGCTCGGCAAGATTCCGGCGATGGATCTTCAACACGACCGATCCGCCCGGAGTGAGTGTCACCCGCTGGCCACGAAATCCAAACCCGTCGGCGGCGTACTCATAGCCATGACTTCGAATCTGGAAGTAGACCTCTTGATCGCGCAGATCGGGTTCATCGACGGCGACGATTCCCTGAGAGTCGGTCAGAAACTGGAGGTTGTTGACTGTCGTGAGTTCAACCAGCGGCACCCCCCGTTCCGTTTGATCGTCCACGATCTGAATCCGGAACGGTTTCCCGTCGGCCGCGAAGCTGGTCGTGTTGAACCCAGGGAACGACAGCGCCAGCGCGAGCAAAAACCAGGCGAATCGGGAGCGGGTCATCGCGCGCACCTGCGAAGGGATGTGAGGAATCGGGCGAGTGATTCGAGAGTCAGCGGGATCTCCCCGCAGACTACAGTGGCTCGGTCAGCAGCAGCCGGTGCATCTCTTCGATTGTGGTGGTTCCATCGACCACGCGCCGCGAGGCGGCCGCAGTCAACGAACTCATTCCTTTGGAACGCGCGATGCGAACGATTTCGGCGCGTGGGGCATGCGACAACAGCGCCTGGCGCAGGTCTTCATCGACGGTGATGATTTCGAAGATCCCGGTTCGCCCCGAATAGCCCGACTGAAAACAGGCCGGGCAGCCGGCACCGTGGGCGAGTTGCAGATCATCCGGCACGGCGCATTCGGCGGCCAGCAACTGACGCTCGGTATCGGTCGCGGGGGTCAACGTGTGGCAACTCTGGCAGACTTTGCGAATGAGTCGCTGGGCGACGACGGCGGTAATGCTGTCGGCGATGAAGATCGCGGGGACGCCAAAATCGTGGAAGACATCGAACGAGCCGGCGGCGTCACTGGCGTGCAACGTGCTGAGAACGAGGATCCCGGTCCGGGCGGCGCGGGCGGCGATTTGCGCAGTCTCGCTGTCACGGATTTCCCCCACCAACATGATGTTGGGATCTTGACGCATCACGCCGCGGAGCGCTTCAGGGAACCCGAAACCGATTTTGGGATCGATTTGAATCTGAGTGACCCCGGGAATTCGGCGTTCGACCGGGTCTTCGATGGTCAGCACGCTTTTGGTGGGGTCATTCGCCAGTTCGAGGCAACTGTAGATTGTGGCGGTCTTTCCGCTCCCCACGGGGCCAGCGATGACAATCAGGCCATACGGACGCGACGCGCAGCGTTTCAGCAATTCGACCTGGGTTGGCTCGGGGCCAAGGTCTTCGAGTCGGCGCAGCGAATTGCTGTCGGGCATCAGGCGCAGAACCAGCCGTTCGCCAAAGATCGTCGGCCCCCCGCCAACGCGGACATCACGATGCAGATTGGTGATGGTGCGGGAAATATGCCCATCCTGAGCGATCCGCCGCTCGGTGATATTCATTCCCGCCATCAGTTTGGCCCGGGAGATCATCTGCGGCGCCAGTTCGGTTGGAACGGTCAGCACTTCGTGCATGATGCCGTCGACGCGCAACCGAATTCTCAGCCCTTCTTCATACGGATCGAGATGAATGTCGGTCGCACGAAGATGAAACGAGCGTTCCAGAAGCAACTCAAACAGTTGCGCCGGCCCGACGACATCCAGGAGTTCGCCCAATTCTTCTTGCAGCGCCTTCTGGCGATGGTCGGTCAGTTCCGTGAACGGTGTGTCAGTCGACATGGCGGGGCGTCCCAGGTTTCGGTAACGGCGCGGTTCGGTTCAAGGTTGAACGGCAGGGGCTTCCACCCCCGCAGGAGGAGCGGCTCCCGGTTTGTCGGCGGCGGGCTGTTCCTCTGGAGGCTTGTTCTCGGCAGGTTTGGCTTCGGGAGGTTTGTCCTCAACGGGCTTGTCTCCCGCCGGCCGTACCTCGTCGGGTTTGGCCTCAGGCGGTTTGTTCTCCGCCGGCGGTTGAGGTGCGGGGGTTTCAGGTGGCTTGTTTTCCAATGGAATCGCGGTATTGGCAGGAGTGCCACCGGTGGGCGAATCCGTCGAGTTTTGGACTGGCGCCGGCGGAATCGATATGGACTCGCCCGTGGTTTTTTCTGTGGAAGAAGTCGGGCTCCCCTCAGTGCCTGATTCTTGCCGGGATTTGATTTCCGTTGAGGTCGTCGTGGTGACGAGGGGGTAGAGTTGCACGCCGCAGACCCCGAGACCTGCCAGGAGAATAATGATTCCCATGAGACGCGGAATTCCCCCCGCGCGGAGCGCGACGAATAGCCCCGCGAAACTGGCGATCGCGGCATTGCCAATCGCGATCCAGTCGGCGGTCGCTCCCAGCAGGTCCGGTTGAAACAACTCCAGCGCCGTCGCGACGAGAGCCGCTACCGCCGTCACTCCGCCGACAAATGTCCAAGCGGGATTGACGGTCTGTACCCCGTCGGGGTTGACCCCCAGAAACTCGTAGGCTTTTGCTTTTGAGTCGACGAATTCCCACAACCGGTTGAGACCGGCGGTCTTCAGGACGTCTCGAACAACCGGGGAATTGATCTGAACGACCATCTTGCCGTTACGGGCTGACAACGCCTTCCAAACCCGCACCAACAGCGCCACCTGGGCACTCCCCAAATAATTCAGGGGAGACAGATCCACAATCAGCGATGTGATTTTTTCTTTTTCAAGCTGGGAAATCACCTGAGTGCCGCTTCGCTCGACGACATCCCATGCACTGTTGTTTACTTCTGGATCCAGAGTCAACCGGCCACAGCCTCGCTTCGCCTCGAAATCGATCGGAAGCCCCGTTGTATCCACGTTCGGTACTCCAGTGGTGGGGGTGATGCGGTTGTCCGTACGGGGCGGATTGTAACTAGACATCCGGGCGCGCGGTAGAAACTGGGGTGGTTGATTCATGGAAACTTTTTGTTCAGGCGGGGCTGGAGGGATTTCTTCGGAGAAACCCAGGTCGATGTTACCGGTCATAGGGACGATGCCGCTCCCGGCTCAGTTTTCACCACCGATTGGCGCCCAGGGGTCGCGCAAACCGAACGAAAAATAGAAAAAGCGTCGATAAGCGACTGCCGTTTTCTTGTTTCGCGCGAGTTCCCTCCCAGGCTGATTTCCGCCCTGTCCATTCCACAGGTCGGACAAAAGAGTCGACTGGGAGGTCTGGGTAAAATGGCAATTGACACCGGTTTTTGTCGACCCGTATACTCTTTGAGTGTCGTGTCGCATAAGCCGATTTTCCCATTCGCGGACGAAATCCCGAATGTTCCCGCTTCCGCAACCGATTCGCAGTTCAAGTCTCCATTCTCCTTGATCGGCCACCGTCCATGACAACGAAGATCAGCAAGGCGCTCACGGTACTCGTGACCGTGCTGTCGCTGGCGTTTCTGGGCGCGACGGCGGTGTCGAGTATCGCCCGGACCGACTGGAAAACGAAGGCGAACGAGTTTCCCCGCGCGAAAACCGCGGAACTCCAGGTCGAAATCGACAAGCTCAAGAAGCAGAGCGACGATTACGCCGCCCTCACTCCTCTGACCATCGCCTCCATCGCCGCCGACCTCAAGGCGATGGAGCTGAAAGCGGAGCGGTTGAATCAGTACGCGGTGACGCTGGAAACCGAAGACAAAAAGCTGCGTGAGATCAATGCGACGACCGCAGTGACCGCTCAGGCGAAACTGGATACCGACAAACTGCGTCGCGAAGAAATTCAGCGGCTGCAAGCGCAATACGAAGAATTGGTCTCCCAACGGGCGGCCGCTCAGGCCGAGGTGTTGCGTTTGCGTGACCTGTTGTATCAATCGCGGGGCGTGCTGCAACGGGCGGTCCGGCGGAACGCGTCGCTGAAAGACACGCTCGGCCAGCCCACTCAAGCGCTGTACGACCCGGCCGTCGACGAAGAGAATCTCCCCCGTTTGAAACCGACCGCGCCCGGAGCGCTACCGTCGGAACCTCCTGCCGCGGAGAACCCGGCAGAGGATGACGGTTCGGACGAGACCGAGACCGAGGATGACGCCCCGGCGACCGAGAGCGTGGAACCGACCCCGCTCAATGAGGGAGCGGAAGGCGAAGACGAAGCGATGGAGAGCGAACAGGGGGAAGGTGAAGCGGCCCCCGCAGAGGAAATGCCCGCGGAGGCGGGTGAGTCGGAAGATCCGTCGACAGACAATCCCACTGGGACCGAAGACGCCGACGGCGATTCCCCCACCGAAGACCAACCCGAGGAGTAGTATCCGATGTCGTACTTCGGCAAGATTTTGGTCGTGGTGCAGATGGCGCTGAGCATCTTGTTCATGATGTTCGCGGGTGCCGTCTACACGACACACACCAACTGGCGCACGGAATCCGAAAAGCAGAAGACCGCCGCCAGCAAGGCGAATGTTGAGAAGAACAACTGGATCGAAGAGAACACCAAGCTCACGACCCAATTGAAGGCTGACACGGACGCCGCCATCGAGCGGGCCAAGCAGGCCGAGGCGTCGCTGCAGCTTTCCGAGCAGCAGTTCAAGACTTCCAAAGACCAGATCGCCTCGCTCCAGACCCAGCTCGCCCAGGCGCAGACACGTGCGCAGAACTCGGCGGAAGAGGCTTTGGCGCGAGCCGAGGAAGCGCGGGAGTTGCGTGAGGTGAATCATGAACAGACCGTGCTGATCAGCGCCGCAGAAACCAAGAATTCCGAGTTGAACGACGAGATCCGGAAGTTGACGGTCGAACTGGATGTCGCCCGTTCGAAGAACAAGTCGGTCCTCGCTCAGATTTCGAACTACACCGCGCTGTTGGCGAAGAACGGGATCTCGGCGGACGAAACGGTTGACGCGACCAGCGTGCTGCAGCCCCCGCCCCGAATTGAGGGGGTGGTGCGGACGATCCGCAAACCCGCCAAGATCGGCAATGCCGAGCTGCTCCAGATTTCGCTTGGAATCAACGACGGACTGGTGAAGGGACACGAGATGACCGTATGGCGTCCCGGCGCCAAGGCCGGAGGCAAGACGCGTTATCTGGCCAAGATTCGAATTGTCACCACGTCTCCCGACTCTGCGGTCGGGGAAGTGATTGAAACGACCCGCACCGGTGCCATTCAGGAGGGGGATAATGTCTCCACGAAGCTCTAGTCCCCGCAAAGTCAAAGGCCCCCCCCCGGCACCCGACGTGTACGTCGGCCTGCTGTTCGTGTCGGTGGCGGCGCTGATTGTCGGAGTCACGCTGCTCATCCTCGAAATGGGCATCTACGAGTGGAAAATGCCCTGAGCCGGGCAACGCTCCAAGACCGAACTCAAGCCACATCCCACAGCCGCGCGTCCATTGAGACGCGCGGCTGTTTTCGTTTTCACGCTGTCAGCCTGGAAGACCCGCCCGATGATTCGCCGCCTGGTACTTGCCGTCGTGTTGTTCGTCGTTTCGATGCCCGCGGTCCTCGCCGACGAACCGGTCCGTCGCTACCTCTATGTCGTCTGCCCGGGAATCCGCAACTACCTGGAATTCGGCGGTGCCGGCATACTCGTTTTTGACATCGACAACGGTCACAAGTTCGTCCGTCGCATCGAGACTCCCGCCAGCCGCGAGGCGATGCCCGACAACATCAAGGGGGTCTGTGCCAGCGCCGCGACGGGCAGGCTGTACTTCACCACGCGCTCCCGGCTGTACTGCCTCGATCTGGTGACCGAGCAGATTCTCTGGGAAACAGAGCCGCCCAATGGAACCGACCGGATGTCGATCACCCCGGACGGCCAGACCCTGTATGTCCCCTCTTTCGAAAAGGAGACCTGGAACGTCATCAATGCGACCACGGGTGCGCAGATCACTGCCGTCGAAACCGATAGCGGTGCCCACAACACGGTGGTGAGCCGCGACGGTCGGCGGATGTACCTGGGGGGGCTGAAATCGCCGTATCTGTTTGTGGCCGACACGCGCTCTCACGAGATTGTGCAAAAGGTCGGGCCGCTGGCCGGGTCCATTCGTCCGTTCACAGTCAACGGCACCGCCACGCGGGCCTATGTCTGCGTCAACGACCTGCTGGGGTTCGAGGTGGCCGATCTGGAGACGGGCGCGAAACGGCACCGGGTCGAGGTCGCGGGTTTCCAACCCGGCCCGGTGAAACGGCACGGGTGTCCCAGTCACGGAATCGGGCTGACCCCCGACGAACGTGAGGTGTGGGTGGTCGATGCTGCGAACCAGAAGGTGCACATTTTCGATATTACGGTCGACCCGCCGCAGCAGCGCGCAAGTCTGGCGGTACGTGAACAGCCCGGCTGGATCACCTTTAGCCTCGACGGCCGGTTTGCCTACCCGTCGACGGGAGAAGTCATTGAAGTCAAAAGTCGCAAGACGGTGGCGCTATTGGCGGACGAGCGGAACCGCGAGGTCCACAGCGAAAAGATGGTCGAGATCCATTTTCGCGATGGCAAGCCGGTCGCCACGGGGGACCAGTTTGGCGTCGGTCGGGTGACCAAGCCTCCCGAGGGGCCATCCAATTGAATTCGACAACAAGGCTGCGCCGCGACATTGACGCCGACCAATCAGTCGATGTTGACAACCGGGCGGTTGGCTCATTCTTTTCCGCCGTGGCTGACAACGGCCGGGTCGATCAGGTATTTTTAAGGCGCTGTCTGTGGAGCCCGGCGATGACCGCCGCGCCTGCGACAGCGGTTGTCGACGGGTTGGCCCATGAACTTCTTGAAGCGTGAATGGCGTCTCGGATCCACACCACGATCCCGGTTTGGCGGGGTCTTGGCGCTGGGCCTCGGGCTGATCTTCGGGTGCGGCTCGGAGGACTACCAGGATCGACTCGATACGACCGCGAAATACTTCGAGTCGATCGAACTGCAGAACGCCCATCTGCACGGTCCCTGGGTCGACAGCGCGACTTCGATCAGCCTGCGGTTGCCGCTGCAATTCGTTGAACTTCCCCCTCCCGAATTGGGAACGACCGACGCCAGCGCGCCAGGGATGCCAACAATGGTCAATCCCGCCATCGATGCGGCTCAAGGTGATGAGGAAGAAGAAGAGGAGGAGGAAGAGGAACCGTCGACCACGAATGTGCCGAAATTCGGCGACGCGCGTCCCGCCCCGCGGAAACCCGTCGAGGAGGATTCCGTACCCGATCCCCGGCAGCCGCAGTTTCTCAACACGCCTCTCCCAGGAATCCGCGGCGCGTTCAAGGCACCGCTCGCCGTCGTGGCCGCTGGGGGGCGGACGGCTGTTGGCTCGGGGTATGTGTATGTGCTCAGCAACCATCATCTCGCTTCGAGCCATGAGGAGGCGGGGCGGTTTCATACCGATCTCATCGCGCTGTTGAGTTCGGCACTCGGGGTGACAATCAAAGGGGACGAGGTTCGGCAGACGACGCTACCGCTGCGCCCGAACGCGTTTCTCAAACCGGTCGACTACAAGGAATTGGAACTGGAACCTGCCGAGCAGGACGGTGAGATGGCCCGCGAGTTTGGTGTCGCCACCCGGTTCAGCCTGCACCTGCATTCCGACGGCGATGTTCAGGTCGCGGTGCTGTTCGTGTTGCCGCGCGATCTGGATGTCGGCGAACTGTTTCCCACCCGGCGGACACTGTCGCTGGAGACGTTGCGGATTGACAACCCGATCCTGACGAAACCGGGTGGCGGAGCGGCCGTTCCCAGCGCGAGCGGCAGCGCGTTTTAATGAAAATCGGCGGATCATTGCCTGCGGGAGACGCCCCATGACATTCGAGTCCTTCATTCGTCGGTCCCCCAAGAAGAACGGGCGGTCGGGCGAACCCGACCGGCACCCACGGTGCGCGATTTGTGGTGTGGAGGAACCGGACCACGGGAGGGCGAGACTCCTGCCGAGCCGCCACTGTGCCTTCGAACGCCAAGCGACGTTCTCCTGGCGGCCGACGACGCCCACGGGAGGGCGAGGCTGCTGCCGAGCCGCCGTTGTGCTTTCGCACAGCGAAACCGTTCTCCGGGGTGTCCACGACGTCGAATCGAATTCGATTTTACGGTTCGGTTGGATGCCGAGCGCGGCCCAGCAGGCGGTTCTTGGCGGTTGTTCGCACAACGGCGGCTCACGAGGACGTTCGCCCTCCCATCGCGTCGGAAATACTCGTTTGACTCGAAATTCGCGACACGAAGCGACACGGAATCTCGTGTGGATTAGGATCCGCACTACGGTGGTTGCCCTTGCCTTGTTGGTCGCGCTCCATGTCGGCGGGTTGTATTCGTCACCGGTGTGTGCCGACGAGCCGCCGCAAAAGGCCGATGCCGCTGTCTATGGAATCACTCCCGAGCCGCAACACTATCAGCATTGGGCGTTTGTCCCCCCGGCGCGACCCGCTGTGTCATCCACGTCGGCAAGCCAGTCGTCGAATCCAATCGACCAGTTTATCTCCGCGGCGCTGGCCGAACGCGGGCTGGCGATCAATCCGCCTGCCGACCCGTCCACCTGGTTGCGGCGTGTCACAATCGACCTGACCGGTCTGCCCCCGTCGGCGGAAGAAATCGAAGCGTTCGCCGTCGATCACGATCCCGACGCCCGGGCCCGCGTGCTCGATCGCCTTCTGGCCGATCCGGGATACGGCATCCGCTGGGGAAGACGGTGGCTCGATGTGGCGCGGTTCGCCGAGACGAATGGGTATGAACGGGATGGCCCCAAGTCGAACGCCTGGCGGTATCGAGACTGGGTGATCGACTCGTTGAATCGGGACAAGCCGTACGACCGGTTTGTGATCGAGCAGTTGAGCGGCGATGAACTGCCCGACCGGTCGGCGGAAACTCTGATCGCGACCACGTTTCTGCGATTGGGAACCTGGGACGACGAACCGGCTGACCCGGTGGTCGATCGTTTCGAGCAGCTTGACGACATCGTCGGGACGGTCAGCACGGCGTTTCTGGGTCTGACGCTGCGGTGTGCCCGGTGTCACAACCACAAATTCGAGCCTCTGTCACAGATTGATTACACCGGCTTTCTGTCGGTTTTTGACCCGATGAAGCGGCCGCAAGAAGGGCGGAGCGATCTGGATGTGGCGGTGGGGACGGATCGGGAACTGGCGGAACACAAGGGGGCGGTCGCCCGACAGGAGGCGGCGGTCCAGGCGGTGCGACAGCAGTTGTCGCTTGTGACGTCCCAGGTGCGGGACCGGTATTTTCTGGGTGGCCCCAAACGGCTATCCACCGCCGCCTTTGAGGCCCATCGCGTCACTTCCGATCAGCGAAACCCCGAGCAGAAATCGCTGGCCGAGAAAACGAATGCGGACCTGCTCGCCGACCTCGCCGACATCAGCACGGCCGATGAACGCCGACAACAGACGCAGTTCGAGTCGGCGTTGCGGGCGCTGGCCGACGCGGCCCCGGCCCCACTCCCCCGGGCCTACATCTGGCAGGAACCGGCCGGCCCTCCCGCGCTCACTCAGGTGTTCCGCCGGGGGAATCCCGCGACACCCGCCGGCGTGGTCGATCCGGGGATTCCGAAAGTCCTGTCTCGAACCACGCAGCCGGTCTCATTCAACGGATCCGATAAGACGACCGCCGGCAGTCCCGGTTCCGCTGTCACCGCTTCGCCGCACCCCAACACCAGTCTGCGACGGACCGCGCTCGCCCGCTGGATGACAGACCGAGGAAACCCGCTCGTCGCGCGGGTGATCGTGAATCGCCTCTGGCAGGGGCACTTTAGCGAGGGACTGGTTTCGTCGGAAAATGACTTCGGCGTGATGGGCAGTCCTCCGTCGCACCCCGAACTGCTCGATTGGCTGGCGATTTCCCTGATGGACAACGGCTGGAGCTTGAAGTCGATTCACCGGTTGATTGTTCTCAGTGAGACGTATGCGCAGAGCAGTGAATGGCACGAGGCGGGATCGAAAGTCGATGTCGAGAATCGGTTGTTGTGGCGGTTTCCCTACCGACGCCTGGAAGCGGAGGTCGTGCGCGACACCGTTCTGGTCGCCAGCGGTCGTTTGAATCACGCGATGGGGGGGCCGGGCGTGTTTCCAAAAATCCATCAGGCGGTTTTGGAAGGTCAGTCTCGACCGGGTGATGGTTGGGGGAAGCCGGACGCGGTTTCGGCGTCCCGGCGGTCGGCGTATGTCTACGTGAAGCGGTCGTTGCTGGTTCCCGAATTGGAGTTGCTGGATTTCGCGGATACCACCTCTTCGTGCGAACAACGGGTCGTGTCGACGATTCCGACCCAGGCGCTCACGTTGCTCAACGGCGAGTTCTTCAATGAACAGGCCCGATCGATGGCCGAGCGGGTCAGGCGCGAAACACCCGTTGGTGACACCCGCGCGACGTCGCAAGCTGCCGCCTGGGTCACCCACGGGTACCGCCTGGCGGTGGGCAGGTTGCCAACTGCGGAAGAATTGTCAGAGAATGTCGACTTCCTCAACCGCCAACGAAGGCGGTTGGATCAGGAGACGGCGGGAAAAGTGGCGGGTGACGAACTCGAACAGCGGTCGCTGGCGACGTGGTGCCTGGTGTTGTTCAATCTGAACGAATTCGCCTACGTTGATTGACCCGGTTTTGATGGACCTGTCAGGAGAAGACGTGATGGATCGACGGTGTTGGATGTTGTGCGTGGCGATGTGGGTTCTTGGCCCGGGGGTCGGTTTTGCCCAGGAGGAACTCGACCTGGGGGGAATGATCGACAAAGCGATCGTCGCCGCCGGCGGCAAGGAGAAACTCTCGAAGCTCAACGCGCAGACCTGGAAGTCAAAGATCACGGTGTACTCGATCGTCGGGAATTCCGAACAGGAAGGGGAGTATTCCGTTGAGTGGCCCAATAAGTTCCGCAGCGAGATCAAAGACGCCTACACACTGGTTCGTAACGGCGATGAAGCGTGGATCAAGCAGGGGGAGGAACTGGAGGAGCTGGTGGGCGACCGGCTGCTGTTTCTCAAGGAAGACCTGTATGTGAACTGGCTGCGCACGCTGGTTCCGCTGCGCGGGAAAGAGTTTCGCTACCGGCCGGTCCCGTCAATTGAAGTCGACGAGAAGCCCACCGTGGGGGTGCGGGTCTCATCCAAGGGACATCGGGACGTGGTGTTTCTGTTTGACAAACAGACGTATCTCGTGGTCAAAGTCGAATCGAAATCGCGCGGCATGGGAGTCGATGGGGAATTGGCGAACATCGAGACCTATTACTCCGACTACCAGGAGGTCGCGGGGACCAAGGTTCCCACGCGCGTCAAAGTCTATCGCGATGGCGAACTGTTCATGGAGATTGAGAACAGCGAGATCGTACGGAAAGAGAAGTTCGCGCCGGCGGTCTTTTCCAAACCTGAGTGATGGTGCCCGTGCGGACCCACCGTTGCTTCGGACCGCATAAACGAAGACACAACGCTCGTCCCCCGGCTGCGTCCTCTTGATCGGTCGCCCGGGTTCCATGTCGATTCCCACGACACTCAGATGCAGTTTTACGTTCCATTCAAGCCCGCGCCATCGTCGGATGCGGCGGTGATTGCAAGTTGCGATGCGGAAATCGAGAAGCCAGCCAGTTTTGGCGATCCCGAACTGTGGACTCTCTGTCACCGCCCAGTGGATAATTCGGCGAACTCTGTTTACGTTACCGCGATTGTCTGGTGTGTTTCCCGAATTCATCCGCGCTGTCGGCGGTGCGAGTGCCGGGAGCCCAATCTGTTCAACGCTGTCGAAACGAGTACTCCATGGATCTGGAATTGACCGGCCGTGTGGCTGTTGTCACAGGGGGCGGAAGCGGAATCGGGCTGGCGATCGCCCGACGGTTCGCCGCCGAGGGTGCGTCGGTCGCGCTGTGGGACCGCAATCCCGCCGTGGAAAATGTGGCCGCCGAGCTGTCGCGCGACAGCGGCATTCGGTGTCAAGGATTCGCCGTCGATGTCACGGACTTCACCCAGGTTGAACAGGTCGCGCGGGAAACGTCGCGGGAATTGGGGCCGATCGGACATGTGGTTCACGCGGCGGGGATTGGATCGGGGAAATTCGGCTTTCCGTTCACCAATTTGCACCCCGCCGACTGGAAGAAGTGTCTCGACGTGAACATCATGGGAATGGTGCATGTGGCACACGCCGTCGTGCCCGACATGATTCCCCGGAAGTCCGGGACGCTGGTGTTCATCGCATCGGTCGCGGGCCAGATCGGTTCACAGACCGATCCTCCCTACAGCGCCGCGAAGGCGGCGAATATCAATTTCGCCCAGTGTCTGGCGAAGGATCTGGCTCCGCACACAATTCGCGTGAATACGGTCTGCCCGGGAATGGTGCAGACGCCGCTCAACCGGTCGGTCTGGCAGGCGTGGAACGATTTGCAGCCGGCCGAAAAGAAACGCAGCTATGAGGACTGGGCCGGTGAAAAAGTGAAAACGGTGGTTCCGCTGGGTCGCTGGCAGCAACCGGAAGACATCGCCGACATGGTGGTGTTTCTCTCTTCGGAACGGGCAAGGCAGGTCACGGGACAGACCATCAATGTGGATGGTGGGTTTGTGATGCACTGGTAGCCGATACGAACCGGGCGCGAAACCTCCCCTGCCCGGGAGGTTTCGCGCCGGATCACGGCGAACTGCCGCTGATGAAGGAAAATGAGGGCGACGAAGGTGTGGCTAGAGGATTACGCGCTCTACCGCTGAGCTACAGTCACGTGGTTTCAACAAAGCGTGACCGGTGGGACTCGAACCCACGACCTCGGGTTCAGATACCATGGACTCCAACCGGGCAGTCGCACTCAGTGATTCAGACACACGGATGCGGAGAAAGGTTCGCGGCAAAATGTTGTCGGACGGGTCGCTGACCCGTCGGGTGACGGCGGTAACTGAAACGGAACGACCGCAGCCGTCATTGTGCGTACGACAGACGGAAAGAATTTGACAGGATGAAGAGGATGAAAGGGATGAACAGGATGGAGTCGTTCGCCATTCCTGCTCTCTGGAAAAGTGGCTGAAATCGAAAGCCTCCAAATCCACAGGTTCGACAGTCGCTTCAGCAATCCTGTCCATCCTCTTCATCCCTTTCATCCTGTCTAAAGTTCAACAGCCCGGCATCGGCAAAATTCCCCTTTTTCTTGAACTGATCTTGACGATTTCGAAAGATTGACTGATATTCCCGCCGTTCTCGCGATTCGGGACATTTGAGTCCACAATTTGGTCGCTGACTCCCCCTCTCGCGCGAACCCCGATCCATGGAAGGAAGGTCGCATGCGAAAACTACTCTCGGTCGGCTTCATCGGGGTTTACCTCGGCGCACTCGGTCTGGGGCTTGTCTCCCATATGCTGGGGGCCTGGAACACCGCGCACCCCGTCATGTACTACATCGTGTGGGACATGTTCTGCGGCTGGAGCGCCTACGACAGCCGGATTCATGTCATCGCCGAAGGGGAGAGTCAGACCTACTATCGGCTGACTCCCACGCCGTGGGGCGAACTGCATCCGTACGGTTCACTCGGCCGGGAACATTACGACGTCTTCAACAACCACGCCGGCCAGATCGGCCTCAATGTACTAAGGCACACGCAGCACGAGCCGATTTCCCGGATCTTCGTCATCGAAGAAGCGTGGGCGAAGAAGTACAACCTGCAGCAGCCGGTCTGGGAGTCGCGGTACGACGATCCCAAAGACAAACTCTCGTACTTCCGGGTCCGGGCGATCATGCTTCCCGACTCGCAGGTGACCGAACGCTACGATTCGTGGATGGCACACCAGGCGGGCAGAATGTTCGCCGACAATCCCCGATTGCAGGCCGACTCGAAATTGAACCAGCCCGTATTCGTCCGCGAAACTCCCCGCCAGCCGGTTGGCCGGCCCTTTGGTTCGCAGTCGCATTTGAGATTCCTGGGAACGTCGTCTCCCAGCGCCAACTGACATCACCCGCTTGATTCTGTCGGACCCCCGTCTTCCTTTTTGATTCCGACCCAGGAGACCCGCATGGACGCGAATCTTTCCACCGCACCGAACGACGCGTCGTCGAACAGTCGTTCGCAGGGATATTTCTTCGCCGAGGAAGTCCCGTTCGGCATGGCGTTGATGCGGATGGTGCTGCCGCCCGTCCTGTTGATTGACTTGTTTTATCGGCACCCGTGGGTCCGCGAACTGTATTCGACCGATGGCGCGACCGCTCCGCTGGGCGTGAATTTCGCGATTCCGAGCCTGCTGCCTGAGTTTGGCGGAGGAGTGGCCGTCGCACTGCACGCGATTCTGATCGCTGCGATGATCTGCTCGTCGATCGGATGGTTCACCCGGATCTCGCTGGTGACGGCGGCCGTTCTCTACAGTTACTTCGGACTGCTCGATTCCCTCAGCACGATCACCAAGTACACCGTCATCGCGACCCATCTGTTGCTGTTGCTGGCAGTCTCTTCGTCGCACAAGATCTGGTCGGTGGACGCGTGGCTCGAACGGCGTCGCAATCCGGGGGGACCAGAGAATTCTGAACTGCCCAAAGCACCCGTTTGGCCGGCCCGGTTGGTGCAGTTGCTGTTCGGAATCATTTATCTCGGGGCGGCGATCACCAAGATGCACACCCCGTCGTTCTTCAGCGGCGACCAGTTGATGTACTGGACGATGACCTACGTCAACAACATCCACCCGTTGGGTGACTGGCTGTCACAGTATCCGTTGATTCTGAGTGCGTTCGGTTACGTCACCATCGTGTGGGAAATCGGGTTCGTGTTCGCGATTTTCCACCGTGGCATGAAATGGTGGGCGATCGCGATTGGAGCGTTCTTCCACATCATGACGATGTTCACCCTGGGTTTGTACATCTTCCCGATGGTGATGTTCAGCGGCTATCTCGGTTACATCATGACCAGCGAATGGCAGGTCATTTCGAGTTGGCGCGTGTCCGGCTTCTTCTCGACGCTGGCCCGTTCGATTCCGCAGTGGCTGGAACGCATGGTTCCCGCTTCCCAGCAGCGCCCCTGGGCCGCGCCGGCCGCGTACGCCTTGACGCTCGGTGTGGTCGCCTTGGCCGCGGTCGAAGTCGAATACTTGCGTGATCCGTACAAAGAACGCGGTCCGAACGGGCCGTTGACGCTGGAGGAAATCACCCCCGAGGAATTCGACAAACTGTTCGAGCCAGACCGCCCGATTCGTCCTTCCGACAAGTTGCTGGCGTTCGACCTGGGAACATTGCAGATCGGCGAACATCTGTCGAATCGTCGGCGTGAGTTCAAGCAAGGGGAACGGATCATCGCTCAGGCGACGATCAGTCCTCCTCACGAAGACATGTGGCTCGATTGCTGGCTGCACGAATCAAAACCGGGATCCGAGCCGAACCAGACGGTTCCCGGACGATCGGTCGTCAAAGTCGGACAGTCAGTCGCTCGCGAGACGTTCCGGGCGAACTTCCTGTTCAAGGTCGATGAATCACTTCCGCCTGGAGATTACTTCCTCCGGTTGCGGAGTGGACGTGACGATTTGGCGATCAAGAAGTTCACGTTGTTGCCGCGCGGGGAAGTCCGCGCTGAAACCGAAGACGACGCGCAGGCTCAGCCAGAAGAATCGTTGCAGGCGAACTGACATTGTACATAACGCGGCGGAATGTAGCCCGCACTCTCCGAGTGCGCGGCCCGCTGTGCGAACTCCGTCACTCGACGCACTCCGGGCTGGCGCAACCTCACAACCGAGCCGTCCGTCGCGAAATGAATTGGACGCTGTCGGGGCTTCGCCTCTTCGCCGGGACTCTCGCCATTTCGCGACGCCCCTCCTAGTACGGGTTTTCATCCTTTCCTCCCTTTTTCGACCGCCCATCACCCGACGTTTTTTTGACGTTGTTGGTCCTGTTAAGCCGCGGCGCGTTCGACGTCGTAGAACTTGTTCGCGACCAGATGTTCTCCCAGAAAGATCGCCAAGAGAAGCAGAGACACAAACGGAAATACCTCGTGCCCCTGCCTACCGGTCTGCACATTCCGCCGGAGTTTCTCCACGTCCCGGGCGACGCTGTAGCGGTCTTTCCCCAGGCGTTCATCCAGGTCGATTCGCGCGAGCCGGGTCAGATTGCTTTCCCTTCCGTCGGCATTGACGCTGAATCCCTGTTCGTATTTCACCGCGGGGTCTGACGAATTGACCCGGTAATTCCCGAGCTGGTCGACATCACGCACCACCAGATGTGGAACCCCGGGAGTCACCTCTCCCTTCAACTGCTGCTGACCGGGTTTCCGTAGCAGGTACCCGGGGAGAGGCTGCGAAAGATCGAGCGGAAGCAGAACCTCTTCCCCCGCCAGATGGTTGTAGACGGCCTGGGAGCCGCGCCCCAGGTAGGTCATCATCTGATCGACGAGACCGACGAATTCCCAGCCCGCCACAGGCAGGTCGTTCCATCCCCGGCGGTCGAGCGACGTGGTCAGCATCAACACCCGCCCCTTCCCCACCGCTTTCTCGATGAGCGCCGGTCCCTGCCGGGGGTCGGTGTAGCGGGCGATGACGGCGGTGTCGCGGGTCGGGTCGACGCGCCAATATTTCAAAATCGGCTCGGCCTTGAGTCCCGCCGCCCCCCAGTCGTCAAACCGCTTGAGCAGCGGATGATTGAGATTCTGCAGATCGAGATACTCGGGAGGCTTGAACGTCAACGCGGCCCCCAGTTCACCCGGCAGAACGCGGAGCGCCGACTCGGTCAGGTAGGCGGCATGTTTGACGCGATCACCCAGGACGACGGCGGCGCTGCCCCCCTGTTCAACATACTCCGCGAGCGCCTTCCAGCCCGCGTCGCGCGGATCCGACACGTTCAGCAGACAGACGACCGACGCCTGCGAGAGTTTCTCTGTCGCAAGCTGCTCAGGGCGAATCACCCGGCAGCGGAACGGTGACCGTCCCACTTCAACAAGAGCCGCCGGGGAAAGGGAGTCGTACACATGACGTGTGTCTGCCGCCACGTCGGCGACCAGCAGAATCTCCGCCGCCGGATGCACTCGCAATGTGAACCGCCGCACGTCGTCAAACGACAGTGGGTCACTCGCGAGAAGCCGTACCTCCCCTTGCAACAACGGCCCTTCGGCGGCGCGAATCGTGAATTGCGCGGTGGCTCCCCCCGCACCATCAACAGTGACCGTTTGCGGTGCCCCCTGCTTGGTGAGTTTCCCCGCGCGGTTCTCGACATAGATCTCGACGATCTTCTCCCCCAGTCCGCCGCCCACGCCATCGAGTCGCGCCTGCAGGAGAACCTCACTTCCCAGTGCGACCGACTGCTCAGACATCACGAGTTCGGTGACCCCCACATTTGAAGGGGAGTCGATGCCCACGTCGATGAAGTACAGCCCCAGGCCCGGGAGTGCCGCGAGCGATTCTTTCAGCCGCGGTGACGCCTCCCGGCGAAACGCCATGCCGGTCAGATCCGAAAAGACGTACACCTCACGGATCGCCGTGTCCGTGGGGGTTTCGCCGGCGGTTACTTCCGTACCGGCGGCGGGCAACTGTTGTTGCTGATCTTCGAGGTGGGCATCAATCGCCGACAGCAGTCGGTCGTCGACGTTGCGAGAAGCGGGGGTGGTGGTCAGAGCGGCGACTCGTTTGACGGCGGCCGACAGGTCGGGCAGAAAGCGAACGACGGCGTCGGAAGAGGTATCGCAAATCGCGACCCGGCTGCCTCGTGGAAGTGAGTTCAAGTGCCGTTGTGCGATCTGTCGGGCGACTTCCAGACGGGTCTGGCTTTCCTGCTGATACTCCATACTGAGACTGGTGTCGAACAGCATGACGGCAGTCACGGGAAGCGTCTCGTCGACAACCACTCCTGGAGCGGTCATCGATGCCCAAACACGCGACTGGTACGGCAGCAGAAATCCCAACAGCAATCCCACCAGCGCGACAACCCCCACTCCCGCCCGGAGCAACGTGCGCCGCCACGCGACTTCATGTTCCGGGAGTCGGCGACGTTTCCAAAGTTGCAACAGGCCAAAATACAGGCCGACGCACGCTGCGATGACCGTCAGCAGACGGAGCCAGTCCCCGCCCGAGAGTGCGTATTCCCCAGCGGGAACTCGCGGCCGGGTCAGCGCGAAGACCAGCGCCGCCAGGATCCCCATTCGCAGCAAGAGCAACCACAAGTGACGCAGCCGCATTCTTCGGGAGTTGGTTTTCTGTCGACTTTGAATCAGTCGCAGCGCGGGGAAGACCAGTTTCTTGGGCTTGGCCTTCATCAGCAGGTGCAGCACCACGGGGAGCAGGACAAGCGCCATGCCGAACAACAGCGCGGGGTGCAACAGGCTCATGGTGGTGGGAATCTCGGACGGATGGAGGGAGATCGCATTCGATACTCCACGCGGCCTTGAATGAGACGTTTGCCAAAGACCGCCGTAGGACGGGCCTCTGGCCCGTCCGGCTCGGAACTTGAAACGGAACACAAGCCGCTATTTTTGGGCGGACGGGTCAGAGACCCGTCCTACCGAGCCGACGTCTCACATTCGACCGAAAGCAGTATATCGGGCGCGGGCGGATTCCGCAAAATCTTTAGTCGGGGTGGAAATCGCCAGCGCGAGAGATGACAATTTGAAAATACTTGTCCCTGGAACTCATCTGAACACAGAAACGGCAGTTGGTTTGTCCCTGACCCCTCCCGCCCATTGGATCCAGCATACCGGTCCGAACCAGTGGTTCGTCCTCTGGCACCCGGCAAGCTGGAGCGTTGAAGAGTCGGAGGGCGGGGTGACATTGACCGCACCGGACGGCGGCGGGACGTTGTCGATGCAGTGTGTCTGGGTGGAAGACGATCGGGAGATCTCGCCGGAACGCCTGATTAAGCTGAATCGCCTGTTCTACAAGACCCGCAAGATCCGGTCGCTCAAGAACCCCGAACTGGGAGAGCGGTCGCTCGGCTGGGAAGGGGAAGGGGTTCTGGGTCGCAAGCCCCCCTGGTACCGCCGGCTGTTGCGTCGCGCGGTCTGGCGTCGCTGGCGCGCTTGGGGCGTGGCACATCGCCGACTCAGTCTGATCGCGATGTACCTCGCTCCGCCGGTCGCTGATCCCGAGTCAGCGACAATCGCCGGGATGATTGTCGGCTCGATGGAACTCCGTGACCACCCGGCCTGTCCCCAGGAGGTGTTCGCCCGCAATGTTCTCGATCTGGTCCAAAGGAAATTCCCCCAGCAGGAATGCGCGATCGCACCCGATTTTCAAGTCCGCATTGGCGACACCCGCGTCAATCTGACGAATTTCTATCGCACCTATGTGAATTCCCCCCAGAATTTCGAAGAGATCATTCTCCCCGCGCTGACAACAATTTTCCAGGTTCAGGGATGGGGTGAGAAACAGACCGATCCCGGGCTGGAAACGGTTCGTTCGCGCATCATGCCCATGCTCTACCCGGAGGAAGACTGGCAGGAACGGTTGCCCGAACTGGTCGCGACTCCCTGGGTGGCGGGACTGGTGGTGCTGTACGTCGTCGATGAATCCCACGCCTATTGGTTCATTCGCCGCGAGCTGATGCAGAAATGGGAGTTGGGTTCCGAGGAACTGCACGAGTTGGCCATCGCGAATATGCAGGGCTATTTCGACAAACATCCGATGGACTTCTCTCTGGCGGGGGACACCGAGGGACCGCGGCTTCTGATGCCGTCGCGGCCCGATGCCTACAACGCTTCGCGGTTGCTCAGCGAGTCGTTTCTCGATCGGCTGCGAGGTGTCCTGGCGACCCCATTCGCGGTCGGAATACCGAGCCGGGATTTCCTGGTGGGGGTCAGCCTGCATTCGTCGGACGCGGTCAATCACGTGCGGAAGCGCGTCGCGGCGGACTACCGTGTGATGGACCACCCGCTCTGCCGAAAACTGCTCCTGGTGACGCTCGACGGCGTGACCGAGCTGGCGGAGGATGGGGATACGAACCTGGGTGAGAGCGACGTCGCCGAGTGACGCGACTTGCTGGAGCGATCCCCCGACGCCGGTTATGCTTCCGCGAAGTTGACGCGGATTCGTTCCTCGCGGATTCGCCATTCGAATTCACTTGCACACGGAGATTCCAGATGCGCGATGGGTCTTTCTGGCACCGCCCGGCCCGGGGGGTGATGATTGTTCTGCTGACGGGAGTGACATTGGCCGTGAACGCCGCCTTCGTGGATGAGTACAAGAGCGGCATCAACTGGGCCGAGCCGGTGGTGGTGGATCCCGGTCCGGCCGGTGGCCCTCCGTCCGACGCCCGCGTTCTGTTCAACGGGAAGTCGCTCGACCAGTGGCAGGGGGGTGACAAATGGGAAATTCGCGACGGTTTCGCCGTCTCGAAAGAGACCGGCATCAACACAAAAGATTCGTTCGGTGATTGCCAGCTCCACTTGGAATGGGCGTCCCCCGAGAAGGTCGAAGGAGAAGGACAGGGACGCGGTAACAGCGGTGTTTACCTGATGGGACGCTACGAAGTTCAGATTCTCGACTCGTTCATCAATAAGACCTATTTCGACGGCCAGGCGGGGTCGCTCTATAAGCAGACTCCCCCGATGGTCAACGCCTGCCGCAAGCCGGGTGAATGGCAAACGTACGACATCATCTTCAACGCGCCGCGAATGGACGACAGGGGGAAGGTGATCAAGCCGGCGACGATCACCGTGCTGCACAACGGCGTGTTGATTCAGAACAATTTCGAATTCAAGGGGGGAACGTTCTTCGAGCGACCCCCGGCTTACGACAACCCGCATCCGGAGAAGGGACCGATCCACATCCAGTTCCATGGGAATCCGGTTCGGTTCCGCAACATCTGGGTGCGTGAGATCAAACCGGCTCCGCTCGCGAAGTAGTCGTCACGTTCGGGCAGCCGCCTCGTTCCAACGCGGCTGCCTGTTATTGTTCGGAACGGATGCTTCTTCCAACGCGCATCGATCCTCTCCCCAGTTTTTTCGCGCAGGTTCTCATGCCACTTGTTGAACATCCCGCGGGCCAGTATGCCTTTCTCCCGGGGATCGCGCCGTATTCCGGGGGCGTGGTGTCGATACCGGGGTTCGAGATTGTGCATGTCACGCTCGATCGGCCCATTCCCTGGCGGAAGGGGTTCACGGTGATCGATAATTTTCTGGCGTCGCATCATCGTCCCCGGGCGGCGCTGTGCGCGATGGAGCTGCGATCGCCCGCACCGTTCACCTTCGCCGGCTTCGGGGAATTCAACGCCGGTTACGCCAGCGTCCTCGCCGACTGGGGGTTGTTCGTCGATGGCGTGAATCCCGTCGCGCGGACCAACGTGGCCCCCGAGACCGCCCGTGTCGACGAACCGTGTCTGTTCGCGTTCTCATACACCCGGCCCTGCCCGTTCACCCAATCGAAGACATTCATCGTCGCGGGGGGAGGGGAACTCCCAGAGGGGATTCTGGGGGCTGACGCGATCATCGCGCGGGGAGACGTTTCGCCGAACGGGTTGGTGGCGAAAGCCCGGTTCGTGATGGATCTGATGGAAGGCCGTCTGCACGCGCTGGGGGCCGACTGGCCCGACGTGTCGGCGATCGATGTCTACACCATTCACGGCCTCGACCGGATACTCCCAGAAGCGCTCCTGCCGCGGATCGGCGTCGCCGCCCGTCGCGGAGTCGTCTGGTACGACACCCGCCCTCCGATCGTGGAAATTGAATACGAAATGGATCTGCGGGGAGTGCGGACCGAGTCGCGGCTGGCGGTGGAGTGAGAGTTGTCGGCGAGACGCTCCGCGGCTCGCCTAAGGGGACCGCAGGTGCCGGTCGGAGACTCCGAAATTCCAGGCTGTTGTGGACATGATGCCATTCCGTGACGTCATCGCGCTCTCAGGGGCTCGGGTTCACAATTTGCGGTCGGTCTCGGTTCAGATACCCCATGGGCGATTCGTCGTCTGCACGGGAGTGAGCGGCAGCGGGAAAAGTTCTTTGGCATTCGACACGGTATTCGCCGAGGGACTGCGGCGGTGCCTCGAGACGCTTTCCCCCGGCGTCAAACATCGGCTCGAACTGCTTCCGCGACCCGATTTCGACAGCCTGACAGGACTCCCCCCGGTTGTCGCCGTCTCTCAACGGAATGCGGCTGGCGGGCCACGGGGAACCCTGGCGACGCTGACGGAAATTGCCAGCTTCCTGCGGCTGTTGTTCTCCCGGGCGGGGACCGCGCATTGCCCGCAATGCCGACGCGAAGTCGCGTCACAAACACTCGACCAGATCGTCGACGCGATCATGTCGCTCGAGACCGGTCGCAAGGTGATGATCCTGGCTCCTCGCGTGCGCGGCAAAAAGGGGACGCATCGGGATCTGTTCGAGGCGATTGTCCGCGAGGGATTTGTGAGGGCGCGCGTCGATGGAGAGCTGATCGACGCGGCGTCGCCCCCGGTGCTTGCGAAAACCAAATCGCACGATGTGGAAGTGGTCGTCGACCGGATCATTGTCAAAGACGGTTTGCGACAACGGCTGTTAGAATCGGTCGCGTTGGCACTCAAACAGGGAAATGCGACCTGCGTCATCACGCACGAAGAGAATGGCCAGTGGCGCGATCGGCTCTTCAGCAGCCGGCATGCCTGCCCCGACTGTCAGATCAGCCTGCCGGAGTTGGAACCGCGCACGTTGAATTTCAACAGCCCCTACGGAGCCTGCCCCGATTGTGCCGGACTGGGACGAAAGGACGCCGGCACGTGTCCTACGTGCAACGGTGAACGGTTGGGATCAACAGGTCGCGGCGTCACGTTTGGCGACCTGACTTTGCCGGCGTTTTATCGCAAGACCGTGGATGAGGCAGCGAATCAAATCGCCGACTGGGAGAATGTTCCGTCACCGGTCGCGGCCCGTGTGATTCCGGAAATCGCGCGACGGCTGGAATTCCTGAAGCAGGTTGGTTTGGACTATCTAACGCTCGATCGACCACTCGACACACTGTCGGGAGGAGAATTGCAGCGGGCCCGTCTGGCCGGCGCTCTGGGTTCGGGGCTGGTGGGGGTGCTGTATGTCCTCGACGAACCGACGATGGGGTTGCACCCGCGCGATACCGAACGACTATTACGCGCCTTGTTCGCGCTCCGTGACCAGGGAAACACAGTGCTGGTCGTCGAGCATGATGTGGCCGTCATGTCGCGAGCGGAATGGTTGATCGACCTGGGACCGGGTGCCGGGCGGGAAGGGGGACTTGTGATCGCCGAGGGAACGATTGACGACGTGCGTCAGAACCCCAATTCGGTCACCGGGAAATACCTGACGGGACCAATGGAGAACGGGGGACAAGCGACGCGGACGATCGACCGCGCGCGGATGTTACGGATTGAGGGAGGGGGCGTTCGCAATCTCCAGCAGTTGTCGGTCGATTTGCCATTGGGGGTCTTCACCTGCGTGACCGGCGTCAGTGGATCGGGAAAGTCGTCGCTGGTTGTCGAGACGCTGGTTCCACTGGTGCGCGAGTCGTTACGGCGGCGCGATTCGCGGCCAGCCGCTGTTGAGGTTCCCGCGGCGCGGCGACGTGGAAAGAGTGCGGATCGCCGGCCGGTCTCCACACCGCCGGCCGCCCCACCGCAGGTCGCACTGCCGGGAGTCGGTCGTTTGACCGGGGCGGAGGTGATCACACGACTGATTGAGGTGGATCAGTCACCACTGGGACGTTCGTCGCGGGCGAATCCGGCGACACTTTCGGGAATTTGGACCGAGCTGCGACGACTGCTTGCGCGATCGCGCGACGCGCGGCGGCTGGGGTTCGGAGCCGACCGATTCAGTCTGCAAGCGAGTGCCGGCCGGTGTGCCGCTTGTCGTGGATTGGGAACGCGGCACCTGGCGATTGACGCGCTCCCCGAGGCGCAGACGCTCTGCCCGGTCTGCCGTGGAGCGCGATTCAATCCCCAGACACTGGAAGCTCGGCTGTTCGGTAAAAACGCGGCGGAACTACTCGAGTTGAAGATTGAAGAGGCATTGCCGATCTTTCAGAATCTCGAACGTGTGCGACGACTGTTGCAGACGTTCGTCGATGTGGGGCTGGGGTATCTCGCGCTGGGACAATCGGCGGCGACGCTGTCGGGTGGGGAGTCGCAACGGGTCAAACTGGCGTGCGAATTGGGAAGAGAATCCACCGGCCACACGTTGTATGTGCTGGATGAACCAACGACCGGCCTGCACCCGGCGGATGTGTCGCGGTTGCTGGCGGTGTTGCAGAAACTGGTGGAACAGGGGCACAGCGTGATTGTGATCGAACACCAGCTCGATCTCATCGCGGCCGCCGACTGGGTGATCGACCTGGGACCGGAAGGGGGAGCGGAAGGAGGGAGGTTGGTCGCCGAGGGGACGCCAAAGGAAGTCGCCGCTCGGGGTGTGGGACATACCGCGCTGGCTTTACGGCGGATGTGATTGCCGGCGGCCTCTGGCAAACGTCGCATTCAGAACCCCGTGGTGTATACAATCCGGCTGTTTCATCCGGATTCCACACGAGGATTGACCGTGTCGCCGTCGCGCTGTTTGCCGCTGTTTGTGTTCCTGCTCCTGGCCGCGCTGATCCAGCCGAGTCCAGCGGCCGATCTCGACGCTCCAGTCCGCGTGATGAGTTTCAATATCCGTTACGGCACCGCCAACGATGGTGTCAATCACTGGAGTCGGCGGCGGGAGTTTCTGGCGGAGACGATTCGGGCTTTCGATCCGGATCTGCTGGGGACCCAGGAAACGCTCGGGCTTCAGCGTGACTGGCTGGCGGAGAAACTCCCGGGATTCGGCGTGCTGGGGGTCGGTCGGGACGACGGACGCGAAGCGGGCGAAATGATGGCGTTGTACTATCGCGAGTCGCGCTACGAAAAACTCGACGGCGGGCATTTCTGGCTCAGCGAGACTCCCGAGGTGGTCGGAAGCAAGAGCTGGGACAGTTCTCTTCCCCGTATGGTGACCTGGGTGAAGTTACGTGACAAGGAGTCTCCCGCAGCATCGCCAATTCTCTTTTTCAACACGCACTTTGACCATCTGGGCAATCGCGCCCGAGCCGAGTCGGCGAGGCTGATTCGAAGTAAGTTGGCCGAACTGGGGACGGGTTGTTCACTGGTCGTTACCGGGGACTTCAATGACGGCGACGCGGGGGAACCGTACCGCAACCTGTTTTCTGAGGTGGAAGGGGTGAAGTCTCCCGTTGTAGACACGTTTCGCGTGGTGAACCCGGACCGGGGCGAAATGGAAGGGACGTTTTCCAGCTTCCTGGCGAAAGAGCAGGGGGGGCCGCGGATTGACTGGATTGGTGTCTCCCGTGACTGGACCGTGACTACCGCCGCGATTGATCACACGTCGCGCGATGGCCGAACCCCTTCCGACCATTTTCCCGTGACTGCCACTCTCCAGCGGGAGAAACCGGCGGGTGATTCCAATGCGTCAGCCCGTCCGAAAGACTCCCGAGCCGAGAAGGGTGAAACCTATCTCGCGGGGGGGCCGTTTGAAATCAACGAAGAGCTCAATATCCTGTACGCCGATGGTGAAACGACCAATCGTCGCAAACAGAGTCTCGATTTGTTTATTCCCAAAGGGGCCAAAGATTACCCCGTGCTGTTCTTTATCCACGGCGGAGGATGGGCTTCGGGAGACCGGAAACTGTACACCTCCGTGGGGCGGATTTTCGCGCGCAACGGCGTGGGGACCGCAGTCATCAGTTATCGATTGACTCCCGAGGTAAAACACCCCGGGCACATCGAAGACGTCGCCCGGGCATTCGCCTGGGTTCACAAAAACATTGGGGAGCGGGGGGGAAGAAGCGACCGGATTTTCGTCGCAGGGCAGTCGGCGGGGGGACACCTGACCGCGCTGCTGGCGACGAACGAACAGTACTTGAAGGACCAGGGCTGCTCCTTGTCGGATATCCGCGGCGCGATTCCGATCAGCGGGATCTACGAGTTTCGTCCCGGACGATTCAACGCCATCGTGGGGTCGGGACGCGAAGCGGCGTTCAGCGCCTCGCCCATCCACCACATTTCCGATCGCTGTCCCCCGTTTCTGGTGTTGTACGCGGAGAGCGATATTCCCAATTGTGACCGGATGTCGGAACTGGTGTGCGAGAAGTTGAAAAACAACAAAGTCGCCGCCGACGTGCAACGGATGGAGGACCGGAACCACATCACGATCATCTTTCGTCTGATGATGAGTACCCGCGACCCGTCGACGCAACTGATGTTGAAATTCATCGCGGCTCATTCCGAATTGAAGCTCGACGAACGGGTCCCTGCACAATGAACTTGCGCAGGGGATTCGCGCCGCCAGTGGCAGTCCCGACACCCAGATCGGTGGCGATCTGAAAGTGCTGATCGAGAGATTCGGAATGATCGAGCGATAACTCCCCGTCTTCGCCAAGCCGACCGCCAAACGCAGGCGTTTCTACATCGTCGAAACGTCAGCAACCGTCACGCGCCAGTTGATGCCGCGTTCGGGACCAATCGAGACAATTCACGTGGTACTCCGTGCGGTCCACTTTGAGACGTTTTGACGAAGCCGCGCCGGTCAGGAAGCGTGAGTTTGATACCGCTTCCCGACCGGCGCGGCTCCCCGAAACTGTGTTGTTTCCGGCCGTTCAGTGAAAGTCCGGATTCTCCCCACTCGCGGTAATTCCATTGGACACTGGACCCATGCCTCAGAAAATCCCAGGGGGGGTCTGGGGGGACAGAGTCCCCTCCCAGCTTCGGCCCAACGGCGTGATCACTGGTCTGGACAATCGCCGCTTGAAGACTCAACGCGAACTCCGGCGAGGAACCGGAACGCGAGTCCGAGATTGTTTGTGGCCGCCGGTGGCGCTTGGTATCTTGAATTTCCGCCTTCGATCCGATTGACCTGTGTACGACCACCGCGCGAGGGGCCATGATCTTCATCAGTTATCGCATTGACGACGCGAACGACGTCGTCGCTCCTCTCGAACGAGACTTGGCGGCCGAGTTTGGGCCGACCGTGGTGTTTCGCGATAAGACGGGAATCCAGGGAGGCGACGACTGGTCCAAGGTGATCCAGGACAACCTGCAAACGTGTCGTGTGCTGCTGGTTGCAATCGGTCCGCTGTGGAAGAGCGTGACATTCAAAACGGGGCCGATGGAGGGATTTCCCCGGTTACACGACCCGAAGGACTGGGTTCGGCGGGAAGTGACGCTCGGCCTCGACCGCGAGGCCGAGAAGAAAACCATCGTGATCCCGCTGCGGTTGAACTCCGCTGAGATGCCGTCCGAGGCTTGGCTCCGCAATGTCGGACTCGAACGTCTCGCATCGATTCAGGCGGTCCGTTTACGGACCGACGACTATGGAAACGATTTGAAGGAACTGATCCAGACATTACGCACAAAGTGCCACGATTTGCCACCCCGCCCCAAACATGTGGCACACGCCCGCTTATCTGGCGACGATCTCGAAACCACTCCCGCTTCGATCCCCCGCGACTATCTCGACCGCCTGCGGGACTCCTGTGCTGACGTCGGCTTGCTCGGACTCAAGCTGCGACAGGGGCAGTCGGTCAAACTGAATCACGTGTATGTCCCACTGACAACCCTGCCCGCCGATCAAAGGGACCGTAGTAATCCCGCGATACTTGTCCGCGAAGAACCTGTCCTTAGCGGCGAAGATCAGAAACAACCGCCGCAGCTCCTGCTCAAACTGCTCGACTCCGAATCGCTGTACGTCGCAGGGGCCGCCGGTACCGGGAAATCGACGTTCTGTCGCTGGGTCGCCTGGCTCGCCTGCACGGGAAGTCTCCCCGAGACTCCGGTCCCCGCCCCCGAGGGATACGCCGACGAACTTCCTGTCTCCTTCGCTGGGCGGTTGCCGCTCCTCGTGCGGTTGCGCGATTTCTGGCAGTACCTGCCGCTTAATCCCGGCGTGGCGCAGATCTCTCAACAGGAGCTGGAGGACTCGCTCCTGCGCTGGGCCAACGCCACCCGTCCCGCCGGAATCGATGGCGCGATTGTCGGCCCCCATCTCGCTCGCGGTTCCCTGTTGTTATTGCTCGACGGACTCGACGAAGTCCCCTTGTCGCACGGCTCGCCAACCAACCCCTGCCAGCCGCGGGCCATGCTGCTCGAAGGGCTGATCGCGGCGGTCAAGCCCTGGACCACGCGCGGCCACCGGGTGCTGCTCACCAGTCGCAATTATGGTGTGGGCAGCGAACAAGCCCCCCGGCTCGGGTTGCGGTCGGCTCCGCTCGCTGAACTCGACGAGCCGCTCCGCGAGCTGTTGGTTCGCCGCTGGTTTCATTGTCTGATCGACAACCCGTCGCGGGCCGCCGAGACCGCCGAACAGATGCTCCGGCACGTGGCGCTGCGCGACGACCTGTCGGCGTTGATCGCCAACCCCATGCTGCTGACGGCGATATGCATTGTGTACAGCGAAGGGGGGCGACTGCCGCAAGATCGGCACGACGTCTACGACCGCATTGTCGACAACGTGCTGTTCAACCGTTTTCCGCAAGAGCGCACGGTGATCGAATTGGTCCGCAATCGGCTGGCGGTGGTGGCGTACGGCATGCACACAGGGGAAGGGTTGGGGGAAACACGCGCGACGCCACAGGCGCAGGCGACTTGGGCGGAAGTCGACAAGATGATCCAGGCGTATCAGGACAAAACGTCGTGGACGGAAGCGGGGTTTACCGGCGCGGTCGCCGCCCGCGAGCAACTCTTGACGCACACCGGGTTGCTGTTGCCGCAGGGGGACCAACGGGCCGGCTTTTATCATCTGACGATTCAGGATTACCTGGCCGCGCAGCGGTTGTTGGACGTGTGCGAAGATCGGCTGGTGGAGGTGTTTCGAGACCGGGGGAGCGCGCCGGAGTGGCGGAGTACTCTGTCGTTTGTGTTCGGGTCGCAGTTGGCGAAGCGCTCGTCGCCCGAGCGGAGCATCGCGCTGTTGGGGGAATTGGTCGACGGACTGAGTCCCGAGACGCTGGGTGTGTCGCTGGTGGTGGCCGACTGCCTGCAGATTCTGCTCAAGCGGGGCTTGCGGCTGAAAGGGGAACTGGAAGAGAAGTTTCGACGGTATTGCGTCGCGGCGATCGAAAGGGAAGTGCCACTACGAGCGCGGTACGATCTGGCGGCGACGCTGGGCTACATGGGCGACCCGCGCATTGTGACCGATTTGAGGGACCGGGCCGCGTACGTGGAGATTCCCGCCGGGACGTATCGCGTGGGAGACGACGAGCTATGCGCCGAGTTGAAAAAGAGATACGACTATGACGACTTGGCCCTTGCGACTTGTGACTTTGAGGTGCGGGCACCGTTCTGGCTGTCGAAGTATCCGGTGACGAACGCTCAATACGAATTGTTCATCGCAGTGGGTTGCTACACACAGCGGGAATGGTGGTCGGCGGAGGGGTGGAACTGGCGCGAGGAGAATGGTGTGATCGAGCCAAAGTATTGGCACGACGGCAAATGGAATCTGCCGAACCAGCCGGTGGTGGGGGTTTCGTTTTATGAAGCCGAGGCGTTCGCGAACTGGGTAGGGGGCAGATTGCCGAGTGAGCGGGAATGGGAAGCGGCGGCCCGGGGTCGGTTGGCGCTCGATTATCCGTGGGGTGGCCGGGATCAATGGGAGACCGGAATCTGCAATAGTCGCGAAGCGGGTTTGGAGGTGACGTCGCCGGTCGGCATCTTCCCGCGGTCCCGGTCCGCCGACTTCGGTCTGGAGGACATGGCGGGCAACGTGTGGGAATGGTGCGCGGACCTATGGAGTTCCGAGGGCTCGTCCCGGGTGATCCGGGGCGGTTGCTGGAGGCTCTCCGCCTGGATCTGCCAGTCGGCGAGCCGGATCTGGTTCTCGCCCGACGACCGCAACTACGACCTGGGCTTCCGTGTGGCCCTCAGTTCGTCCCGCAAGCAGGGGCCAGGCAAGTTCAAGTGAACCGAGCGGAGCCGGGAGCGGAGTCCGAGGGGTGGCGCAGCGAGCCTCAGCGAGCCGACGCCCCTCGCGACGCAGCGCACGGCGGAGCGGCCGCAGGTGTACGGGCGCTCGATCGAGATAGTGTACATTTGATTCAAGCCTGGGTGGAGTCGTCGTCCGATCGGAGGGGGATACGACTCCACGCGGCCGAAAACGTGACATCGCGCCCGAGTCGGATGGGGTTTCGCGAAAACCGAACGGCGGCGGGTGTTGGCGACGGCCCCATCCGCCTGGAGCGGATGGGGAGAAAGATCGATGGCTAGTCTCAATCCCCATTGCGCGGTCCAGACCCCATCCACCTCGTGTGGATGGTGAATCAGATCTTCGCTCTGTCTGCCACACACGACGTCAGAAGCCAATCAATGGGCACCACCTGCGACGTCGTGCTTTTTGCGAGGAATGAATGCATCCCGTGTTCGCGCGACAATTGGCGACCAATTGCCTTGCGATCCGGACGGTTTCACTTGACGCCGATCTTGTCTGACAGAGCGAGGATCTCATTCACCACTCCGGGCGAACTGCCAAAACCGACTGCCGGTAGATCCGGAGCGAGGCTTCGATCACGTTCGGCACTTTCGCGGTGGCATTGAATTTACCCCAACGGGGTTGGATCCCATAGCCCAGGGTTGGTCGAGCGGAGCGAGACCTACCCTGGGTTTTTGAATCGTCACCGAGCCGTACCCTGAAAGGGTTCGATCACGGCCACACGAAGGAACAGCTCGTCGAATTCCGGAACGAATCCCTGAACCATTGATGGCTTGATTCACTCATTCGCCCCCGATGAAACCCTTTCAGGGTATGAATCGGTTCGTCGAGTGACCCAGGGTAGGTCTCGCTGCGCTCGACCAACCCTGGGATTTGCTATAAAACCCCTACGGGGTAGACGCGCATCACGGGATTCGATGTCACCTGACCGCCGCCATTGGTCAACCGCCGGTGATTCGTTTTGTCCGAAGACTTTCACAAACCACGAAATTGATCTTCGACGGGTTCTTAGCCAGAGAGCCTGAATGGCACGCAACTCCATCCTGTTCATCCCTTTCATCCTCTTCATCCTGTCAAAACTTCTTTCTTTCGAACCGTGGGATGCGCTCGACGGATCGCTCTTGGCAAGCACGAATGCGCGTGGGTGAAAACACGTTACGGGGGTTTCGTGGCGCGAGGTGAGTCGCGGCGAAGAGGCAAAGCCACGACGGGGGCCAAGTCAGTTCGCGAAGGACGGCGAGCTTGTGAGGTTGCGCCAGACCCCGAGGGCGTCGTGCGACGGAGATCGCACAGCGGGCCGCGCACTTGGAGAGTGCGGGCTACGTTGCGGAGGGCTACGCCATCTTCTGTCGGCTCGGTACAATCGGGACTCGGATCCTGTTCAGGATCCCGCCCGCAACTCTTCGCGTTCCTCCCCCACGATAACGGATCTGTCGATGCCCACGGACCGCCCGTTCTGTCACCTGCACGTTCACTCGCACTACAGCCTGCTGGATGGTGCCAACCGGATTCCGGAACTGGTGAAGAAGACGAAGGCGAACGGGATGACGGCGCTCGCCCTCACCGATCACGGCAATCTGTACGGCGCGCTGGAGTTCTACCAGAAGTGCAGAGAGGCGGGGATCAATCCGATTCTGGGGTACGAGGCGTACATCGCTCCGGGCGACCGCCGGGTGAAGGACGCCGCCCGCATGAAAGAGGCGAGCTTTCACCTCACACTGCTGGCGAAAAACCGGACCGGTTTCAAAAACCTCATCAAGCTGTCGTCGATCGCCTTTCTCGAAGGGTTCTACTACAAACCCCGCATCGACAAAGAGGTTCTCGAAGCCCACAGCGAAGGGCTGATCTGCCTGTCAGGTTGCGCGGCGGGAGAACTCTCCAACATGATTCTCGGCGAACGGATGGACGAAGCCGAGAACGTGGTGGCGTGGTACCGCCGGGTGTTTGGCGACAACTACTACCTGGAGATCCAGAACGCCGGCCTCGATATTCAAAAGCGCTGTGCCGACGGAACGGTCGATCTGGCGAACCGCATGGGGATTCCGCTGGTCGCCACGAACGACGCGCACTACCTGAATCAGGAAGACGCCTGCTGGCACGACGTGCTGTTGTGCGTCAACACGCACTCGCTGCGATCCGACGAAAAGCGGATGAAGATGACGGGGGATCAGTTCTTCATCCGCACACCGGACGAGATGTACTCGGCGTTTCCCGGTTTTGAAGACGCGGTCGCCCGCACGCAGGAGATCGCCAATGGGGTCGATATCGATCTCGATCTCAAAAAGCGTCACTTTCCGGTTTTCAAAGCGCCCGAGGGGAAGACCGACGTCGAGTACCTGCGCGAATTGTGCAACGAAGGACTCAAGTGGCGTTACGGAGACAACCCGGGCAAAGACGTGCTGGATCGGCTCGAATACGAGCTGGGGGTCATCACGCGAATGGGGTTTTCGAGTTACTTCCTCATCGTGTGGGACTTCGCCCGGTTCGCGCGCGAGAATGGCATTCCCGCGCTCGCCAGAGGGTCCGCGTGTGGCGCGATCGTGGCGTTTCTGCTGGGATTGAGCAACGTCTGCCCACTGAAGTACGACCTGCTGTTTGAGCGATTTCTCGATCCGAACCGGGCCGAGGCGCCCGATATCGATATCGACTTCTGCCGTGACCGGCGGGGGATGGTGCTGGATTACGTCAAGCAGAAGTACGGGAAGGACAACGTCGCGCAGATCGGCACGTTTGGCACCTTGGGGGCGAAGGCGGTGATTCGGGACGTGGCCCGCGCGCTCGCGCTGCCGCTCGACCGCGCCGACGCCGTCGCCAAGTCGGTTCCGATGGAACTGCACATCACGCTGGAAGAGGCGCTGGAGAGTGGCGCGGACCTGAAGGCGGCGTATGAAGCCGACCCGATGGTGCGCGAGGTGATCGACTTCGGGATGAAACTGGAAGGTCTGGCGAAGAGCGCGGGGACGCACGCCGCGGGGGTGGTGATCGCCGACTCGCCGTTGACGGATTACGTCCCGCTGCAAAAGGTGAGCGGTCGCGACGACGTCACCACGCAGTGGCCGATGGCCGACGTGGAAAAGGCCGGGCTGCTGAAGATGGACTTCCTGGGGTTGCGGAACCTCACGATCCTCGACAAGGCGGTGCAGAACGTCAAAAAGGTGCGGGGACTGGAACTCGATCCGCTGACATTCCCCTTGGACGACGAAGCGACGTTTCGTCTGCTGCAACGGGGCGAGACGAAGGGGATTTTTCAGTTGGAAGGGGGGGGGATCCGCGACCTCTTGACCAAGATGAAGCCAGACTCGTTCGCCGACATCATCGCCACGTCCGCGCTGTATCGCCCCGGCCCGCTGGAAGGGGGGATGGTGATGACTTACGTGAACGTCAAACACGGCGTCGAGCCGATTCCCAAGGTGCATCCGGTCGTCGACGACATCCTGAACGAGACCTACGGCGTCATGGTCTACCAGGAACAGGTGATGCGGATTTTGAACCGTCTGGGAGGAATTGATCTCTCGAAAGCGTATGCCTGTATCAAGGCGATCTCGAAGAAGAAACTGGAGACCATCGCGAAGGGGCGGGAAGATTTCGTCAAAGGGGCGCAGGAACGGGGAATGGCGGGTGCCGAGGCCGAGAATCTGTTCGGCCTGATCGAGAAATTCGCCGGCTACGGGTTCAACAAGTCGCACTCGACCGCCTATGCGGCGATCGCCTACCAGACCGCGTATCTGAAGGCGCATTACCCGGTCGAGTTCATGGCCGCCCTGCTGACGTGCGGGATGGAAGATACCGATCGCATCTATGAGCATGTCGACGACTGTCGGCGGATGAAGATCAAGGTACTGGCCCCCGATCTCAACAAGTCCGACGTCGAATTCGGTGTCGACGGCGACAGCCTGACGTTCGGGATGGCGGCGATTAAGGGTGTGGGGGAAGGGGCGGTCACCGCGATCGTGAAAGCCCGGCAGAAAGGAGGCCCGTTCAAAGACCTGTTCGATCTGTGCGAACGGGTCGACACGAAACAGGTGTCGAAGGGGGTACTGGAAATCCTGATTCGCGCGGGGGGACTCGATTCGTTCGGTCCCGATCGCAATCAGCATTTGGCGATGGTGGATCGCGCGATTCAGGCCGCCGCCTCTCGGGCGCGCGACAAGGCTGCAGGGCAAAAGAGCCTGTTCGGCGGCGACGACGACAAGAAACCAGGGGCCGCCCCGCAACCTTCGATCGTGCTGCCCGACGTGCCCCCCATGACTCAGGCCGAGAAGCTGGCCGCCGAGAAGGAGGTGTTCGGCTTCTATCTGACCAGTCATCCGTTGATGGAACACGCGGCCAAGTTGCAGCTCTACGCCAGCCATTACTCATGCGACCTGGCGACCTGTGCCGAGGGGGCTCAGATACGGCTGGGGGGAATGATCTCGTCGATCAAACGAACGAACACGAAGAAACCGAGCCGCAACGGGCACACCCGCTACGCGAACTTCGATTTCGAAGACGTGAAGGGGAACATGCGATGCATCATGTGGCCGGAGGACTTCGCCAAGTACGGCGAGCAGGTGAAGACCGAGACGATCTGTTTCATTGAAGGGCGGGTCGACAAACGCGGTCGGGAACCAAACCTGGTGGTCGATTCACTGATCACGCTGGAAGAGGCCGACAAGCGGTTCACCGACCAGGTGGCGATCAAGTTTCAGCGCGAGATGCACCGTCCGGAAGACTTCGATGGGGTGCGGAACATTCTGCAAAAATACCCGGGGCGGTGTGATGTGGCGATTGTGATCGAGAGCTTTGACGAGGTGAACCCGAGTTTGAAGTTCCGGTACATTCTGGCTCCCGGTCCCAACATGAAGGTCAGTCCTTCTCCCAATCTGGCGACCGAGTTGCAAAACGTGCTGGGGCCGGGAAATGTGCAGTTTGTCGCGACCCCAAAGAAGCGTGGCAGCATGAATCGGCAGTCGTAGGCCCGGTTTTCGCAACTTTTTCCACAATTCTCCCGGGGAAATTTCTGTGTCCCGTCAAGTCGTCTTCAACACGTTTGGATCGCTGGGCGATCTGCATCCCCATCTGGGGATCGCTCTGGGCATGCGCGACCGCGGTCACGACGTGACTCTGGCCACCGCTGAATTCTACCGCGACAAGGTTGCGGCGACGGGACTGAAATTCGCGCCGATCCGACCCGATTTGCCTGACGGCAAAGATCGGGACCTGATGGCCCGGGTGATGGATGACCGGAAGGGCCCCGAGATGATCGTCAAAGAATTGATGATGCCGACCCTGCGGGAAACCTATGAGGATCTCATCCGCGTGACACAGGGCGCGGACCTGTTGGTATCGCATGTGATTCCGTATGCCGCTCAACTGGTCGCCGACAAGACCGGTATTCCGTGGGCTTCGATCAATCCGGCACCGCTCTGTTTTTTTTCGTCGTACGATCCGCCGGTGTTGCCGCCGGTACCGGGACTCGATCGGCTACGGTTTCTGGGACGCGGGTTTTTCGGGCCGCTTCTGTGGCTGGCAAAACGAATGACAAAATCCTGGTGTCACGAATGGCGAACGCTTCGAGCCGAACTGGGGCTTCGCGCCTACAACGGAAATCCAATCACCGACGGAATTCATTCACCGCAACTGGCGTTGGCGATCTTTTCGCGACTTCTGGCCGAGCCGCAACCCGACTGGCCGGTGAACACGAAGATGACCGGCTTTCCGTTTTACGACCGGCATGATGGAAGCAACGGACTCTCCCCGGAACTGAACGAGTTTCTCGACGCGGGGGAGTCGCCGATTGTGTTCACACTGGGGTCGGCGGCGGTTCAGACCGCGGGGAACTTTTACGACGTGAGCGCGCGGGCGGCCGAGCGGTTGGGGCGTCGCGCGATCCTGCTGGTTGGGAAAGAGACCGGGAATACCCCCGATCGATTGCCCCCAGGAGTGATCGCGTGTGACTACGCTCCGTTCACGGAGCTGTTTCCCCGCGCCGCCGCGATTGTGCATCAGGGGGGAGTGGGAACAACCGGTCAGGGGATGCGTTCCGGGCGTCCCACTCTGGTGATGCCGTTCTCGCATGACCAGTTTGACAACGCGGCCCGTGTGAAACGGCTGGGATGTTCGCGAACCATTTTTCGCCGGCAATACACTGCCGAACGAGCGGCCCGGGAACTGCAGACATTGCTCGAAACGCCCGCGTATTCGACCCGGGCGGCGGAAGTAGGGCGACAGGTCTCAGCCGAGCGCGGCGTCGACGCCGCGTGCGATGCGCTGGAGGAAATGCTGTTTTCAAACAGAGCCACGATCGGGTGATGGAAATTCGGTCTTGACGATTGAGTTTTTATCAACCCGAGGGGGGAAGCCATGGCGCGTGATCGAATGGTGCGGATATAACAATCATAAGGAATGCTCCGAATTCGCAGGGCGGGCTGGTAAACACCCTCCAGAAAAAATAGGCATTTTGGAAAAGATGTGATGGCAAGCCCTTGAATCGCGATCCATACTATCTGGACCATGAGCACACCTCCTCAGACTGCCACCGCCAGCCAGCGCCGGAATACTTCGCAGTTCGTCGGGTTCGAACTGGACGGTCAGGCGTACGCGTTTCGTATCGATCAGATTCAGGAAATCGTGATTCTGAATCAGGTGACGAAAACTCCGCAGGTTCCCGACTTTGTCGAAGGAGTCGCCAATCTGCGGGGATCGATCATTCCGATCATCAACCTCCGCAAGCTGTTTCGGCTGACCCCCAAACCGTCCGACGGAAACACGCGGACGATTGTGGTCAACGTCGGTGAACGGACGATGGGCTGCACGGTCGATCTGGTTTCGCAGGTCATTCGGATTCCGGAAGAGAACATTCAGGCGGCTCCGGAAACGGTCACCGGCAATGGCGCGCATTACATCTCGGGCTTCGCACGCGTCGATGGCAAACTGCTGATTCTGCTCGACATTGACCAGTTGCTCGACCCGCGCAAACTCGAACAGGTCAATCAGGCCGCCACGCTTGATCTCGCGAAACCGGGTTAATCCCGGCTCGCTTCACTCACGATTCGATTTCCACACCCCGCGCTAGTCACCCGGATACCGTACCATGGTCGAACCACGCTCCCGTTCCAACGGCAACAAACCAGCCGCCAAGCCCACCGCATCCCGCGGTGCCGCGCAGGCCAGCGACCGGACTGCGACCATCGACGCACTGAACCGATCGCAGGCATTGATCGAGTTCGAGATGGATGGAACCATCGTGAGCGCGAACGAGAACTTCCTCCACGTGATGGGTTATACGCTGGATCAAGTCCGCGGACAGCACCACAGCATGTTCGTCGACGAGGCCACGCGCAACAGCGGCGAATATCGCGAATTCTGGAGCAAGCTCAATCGAGGTGAGTTCCACATCGGTCAGTTTCGCCGGCTGGCGCGCGGTGGCCGCGAGGTCTGGCTGCAGGCCACTTACAACCCGGTGCTTGACAAGACAGGCCGGCCGGTGAAGGTGATCAAATTCGCCGCTGACGTGACCGATGTCGCAGTCGAGAAGTTGAAGTCCGAGCAAGAACAGCAGCGCCTGCAGGCCGCGCAGATCGCCGCCCGGGAGGACCTGGAACGCAAGGTGAACACACTTGTCAAGGTGGTCACGTCGGCGGCCGATGGCGATCTGACCCAGGAGGTGGGCCTGACGGGCGAGGACGACATGGGACGTCTTGGTTCCGGCATGAAGCGGATGCTCGCCGACCTGCGCAACGTGATCGGACAGGTCATTGAAGCGGCCAACCAGCAGAACGAAGGGGCCCGGACGATCGCCGAGAGCAGCGCCAACCTCAGTGAAGGTGCGCAAACCCAGGCCGCCGCCGTCGAGGAAATGTCGGCCTCGGTCGAACAGCTCATCGATTCCATCGAGGTGATTTCGAAGAACTCGGCGGAAGCGAAATCACAGGCTGATGAATCGACCACGCTCGCCCAGGGAGGGGGGACGGCGGTCGCCGAAGCGGTTTCGGCGATGAAGCTGATCCAGAAGTCCAGCGAGCAGATCAACGACATCATTCAGGTGATCAGCGAGATCGCGAGTCAGACGAATCTGCTGGCTCTTAACGCGGCGATCGAAGCGGCGCGGGCTGGCGAGCATGGCCTGGGTTTCGCGGTCGTCGCCGACGAAGTCCGTAAACTCGCCGAGCGATCGAGCGAGGCGGCCAAAGAAATTACCCAGCTCATCAAAGAATCGTCACGCCGGGTTGAAGAGGGCGCCGCGCTGTCGAGCAAGGTGGGGCAGTCGCTGAAGGCGATTGTCGAGGCGGTGGACAAAACGGCACAGGGGATTTCGCGGATCGCGGAATCGACCGAAACGCAGGCCGCCAGCGCCACCCAGGTGAAGACGGCGATCCGCTCGGTCTCGAGTACGACGGAATCCAACGCAGCCTCCGCCGAGGAAATGGCCGCCAGCGCGGAAGAACTCGGCGCACAGGCCCAGACCCTGCGTGATCTGGTCGCGAAGTTCAAGGCTTGACCGGGAGGAAACGAGATTGACGAAATCAATCGATTGTCGGGATTGATTTCGATAAGGTGACTGGTCCCCGTTCCATGGCGACGCCCGCAACCGGCAGCCGGTGTCGCCGAGGGAGTTTTCTCATGCCGCTCATCGCGATTCAGACCCAGCCGATGGAGCCCGATAAGCTGTCGACGCGGCAGTTCGAACTGTTCCGGGAGTTCATCTACCGGCACAGCGGGATCCGCGTCGACCTGGCGAAGGTCACGCTGGTGAGCAATCGGATCCGCAGGCGGCTGAAGGCCTGTCAGCAGGCCGATTTCGACGCCTACTACAAGTTCCTGAATTCGGCCGCCGGTGCGGGTGAACTGGAACAGTTTCTCGATGCGGTCACAACGAACGAGACGTACTTCTTCCGCACTCCGCATCACTTTGACTGGTTCAAGGGGGAATTTCTCGACGAGCTGGTGCAGCGTCCTCAGGCCGGAGCGCTTTCCAAGAAACTGCGGGTCTGGTCGGCGGCGTGCAGCACAGGAGAAGAGGCGTATTCCATCGCCATCTGCGTGCAGGAGTCGTCGATCAAGCTGCACGGCTGGAAGACGACAATCGTCGGGACCGACATCAGCGAAGCGGTCCTGCGCGACGCGCGGGTCGCAACGTACAAGAAGCGGTCGCTCGACGAAGTTTCGGAATCGAGGTTGAGGCGACAATTCGACGCGTCGGCCGACGACGCGACATACACGGTGCGGCCGGCGCTCCGCGAGATGGTGGAGTTTCGCCGACACAATCTGATGGAGCCACTGAAGCTGCCGCCGTTCGACTGCATCTTCATTCGCAACGTGCTGATCTATTTCGACCGGGCGTCGAAGCAGGTGGTGATCAACAACCTGGTGAATGCGCTGGCTCCGGGGGGGTACCTGGTCGTCGGGCCATCCGAAGGGATTTATGACATGCTCTCTCCACTGGTGAAGCGTTCGACCTTCGCCTATCAGAAATCCTAGGCCGGGGCCAACGACCGTGAGTGACGAATTCAGTTTCTCGACCGGCCTCCCCTCCGAGGAGATGGCCACCTACCTTCAGATGTACCTCGACGAGACCGCCGAGCAGCTCGACGCTCTGGTCGAAACGCTGTTGGCATTGGAGGGGAACCCGACTCACAAGGGGAACCATAACGAAGCGTTTCGACTGATCCATTCGATCAAGGGATCGTCGGCGATGATGGGGCTGGACAGCATCACCGTGCTGACCCATCACCTGGAGAATCATTTCGAACGCATTCGCTCGGGCATGCAGATCCTCGACGGTCCCATGATGGATCTGGTTCTGCGCTGCATCGATTTTCTGCGCGAATGCAACACCCGGCTGCGCAATGGGCAGGCGCTGGCAAGCGCTCCCGAACTGCTTGAGGAACTCGGGCGGCATGTCGCCACGCCCCGGGAGGCCGAGCCGCCCGGCGCTTCGCCCGCGATTCACGAATCGGTGGCCCCCGAGCCGGTCTCTGAACCCGCGCTGGTCGTCGCACGAGTCGAAGAGTCCATCGTCGAGACACCCGTCGCGCCTCCCGCGGAACCACAGTTGGAAACGCCGGCCGTCGCTACGGTGGAGTCCAAGAAGGAACGCGCCGCTTCGCACGGGACGTATCACTGGCGAATCACCGTCCGCTTCGAGTCGACGCTGCAATTGGCCGACCTGAAGGCGGAATTGATTCTGGCGCGGCTCGCCGACCTGAGCGAGATCCGCAGATCCGAGCCCGATCGAGAGCATCTCGCGACCGTCGCCGACGGTCATCGCTTGCAGGTTTTGGTAGCGAGCGATCGTCCGGCGGCCGAGCTGCGCGCCGCCGCCGACGTCGGGGGTGTTGAACTGGTCGAGATGGATCGCGACTCGCAGCCGCTTGAGTTGGATCGGACCGTCCTCGCGGAAGCGACGTCTGATGCAAGTGAGTCGGACCTCGCAGAAGCGGCGGTTGTCGTCGCGCCTTCCGCGGCGGCTCCGTCCACTCCAACGCCGGTGTCACAACCCGTCGCGAAACCTTCGGCGGCCGACAAACCGATTCCCGATTCGCGCGACATCGCGGCGGCCGCCGGTGCCAATGCCGGGGAAACTCCCGACGCGGAACACAAAGCCCGGGTCGTCGAAACCGTGCGGGTCGACATTGATCGACTGGATGATCTGTTGAATCTGGCGGGTGAACTGGTGGTGACCAACGCCCGGTTCGTGCAGATCTCTCGCCAGATGGGGCCGGCGTTCAAGAAGTCGGGACGAACCCGCGCGTTTGGCGAGACGATGCGTCGCTTGTTCGACGATCTCAAAGCGCACCGCGCCGACGATGCCGACGGTCGACGCGACGAATGGTCGCAGCAACTGCTGGAACTCGAATCGGAAATCGACGCGGTCGAAGCGCAGGCCCGGCTGTGGGAAGAAGGCCGGCGGTGCTTCACGCAAATCACCGAGGCGGTCAACCAGTTGACCCGCGTTTCCGACAGCCTGCAACGGGGTGTTCTCGACACGCGGATGGTTCCGGTGGGTCCACTGTTCAACCGGTTCAAACGGGTCGTCCGCGATATTTCGCAGGAACTGGGGAAGCAGGTCCATCTGGAGATTCATGGCGAAAAGACCGAACTCGACAAGCGGATGATCGACGAACTCGGCGATCCGCTGGTGCATCTGGTTCGGAACGCGATCGACCATGGACTCGAGCCAGCCGACCTGCGGGTGCAACGGGGCAAACCCGCCGCCGGCACCCTGACACTGGAAGCGGTCCATAGCGGCAACAACGTTTACATTCACGTCCGCGACGATGGCGGAGGAATCAACGCGGCGAAGATCCGCAAACGCATTGTCGAGCGCGGCCTGATCTCATCCGACGGCGCGGCTCAATTGGGTGATGCCGAGATTATCGAGTACATCTGGCATCCCGGCTTCAGCACCGCCGACGTGGTTTCCGATATCTCGGGCCGAGGGGTCGGCATGGACATCGTGAAGACCCGCATCGCCGAGCTGAACGGAACCATCAGCGTCGAAACCGCGCTCGAACGGGGAACCACGATTTCGATTCGACTGCCGCTCACGCTGGCGATCATCCGCTGTCTGCTGTTCCGCCTGCGGCACGGCATGTTCGCGGTCCCCATCGACGGCGTTCGGGAAATTGTCTCGGTCCCGCTCGCGGAGATTGTGACGATTCACGGTCGACACACGTTCGAAGTCCGGGGCGAATTCATTCCCCTGGTCGATATTGACGACGTGTTCGACTGGCACGAGCCAACGACGAATCACACCGTTCCCGCCAGCAGGGATGCCAAACGGGTCAACGTCGTGATTCTGCAGGCGACGAACGAGACGATTGGATTGCGGGTCGACGAACTGCACGGCGGCCAGGACATTGTGATCAAATCGCTCGCCGAGAACTTCGTACACATTCGCGGGCTCTCCGGCGCCAGCATTCTGGGAGACGGATCGGTCTGCCTGCTGCTGGATGTGGCGGCGGCCATCGACCTGGCGGTCCACGTTCGCGGCGTCTCGGCCCAACGGGAACTGGTTACGGCCGGCTCCTCTTCGTAGGACGGGCCTCTGGCCCGTCGCGAGACCCCCTCCTACACCACACAGTATTCACTCTCAACCCGCAAACTCGCGCCGGAAGTCACCAAGGTTGATCGCGAAAACGGAATTCGTGATTCGGACGGGTTAGAGACGCGTCCTACGAAAACGAATTGGAACACGGAACGAATCGCCGCATGCTCTCTCCCGAACAACTCACCGCTCTGACCGACCTGTTTCGCATTGGTGCCACCGAGGCGACGGCGGCGTTGTCGCGCTGGTTGGGTCGACCGGCCCGGATGACGGTCGAACGGGTCGATCAGTTGGCGCTCGCCGACGCGACGGAGGTGCTGGGAGACTCGGAATCACCCATCGCGGCGTGCGTCATGTCGATGCGGGGGCGGGTGACCGGGCAACTCATTCTCGCGTTTGATGATGCCAGCGGGCTGAGTTTGGCCGACCTGTTGTTGGAGAAGCCTGCGGGGACTTCGACCACCTGGGGAGAGATCGAGCGGTCGGCCGCCCAGGAGACGGCGAATATTGTCGGTTGCGCCTATTTGAACGCGCTGTCGCGTTCATTCCACGACGGGACCGCGACGCATGAGGTTCTTCCCTCCCCGCCGCAATTCACCCACGACTATCCGCAATCTCTGCTGCAATTCGCGTTGATGAATCAGGCCGCTGCGTCGGACCTGGTCTTTCTGACGGAGACCCAATTCCACATTGACGGCTCCCCGGTCAACTGGAACCTGTTGTTCATCCCCGACGCCGACTGCGTCACGACCATCGAAAACCTACTCCTGTTCGGCATGAAGTGATCTCGCGCGAGCCATCCAGCGCGTCCACCTGATGCCACGAGCCGTCGAGTTTCGTTCGACATTTGCCATTGAGTTTTTGAACTTCCTCCCGCACTTCTCATGCCCCCCAAGATTCAACCCTCGATCCGCATGGGTGAACTCGGCGTCTGCCGGGAAACGGGGGCGTTGCGCACCCTGCTAGGATCGTGCCTGGGGGTCGCCCTTTACGATCGCAAGCTGCGCGTCGCGGGTTTGGCGCATATCGTATTGCCCAAGGCGAATGGCACTCCCGAACTTCCCGGGAAATACGCCGACACGGCGCTTCCTGAACTGATCCGGCAGATGCAGGCGGTCGTGCCTGGGGAGAATTTGAAACTGACCGCGAAACTCGCCGGGGGAGCGAACATGTTCAACTCAACCAGTTCACCTGCTACGATCGGCGAAATGAACACACAGGCGGTCGAACGAATCCTGGGCGAATTGCGAATTCCCGTCATTGGTCGCCACCTGGGGGGCGAACAGGGAAGACGCATGACACTGGACGCGGCCACCGGGCAGGTCACGATTGAGATCGCAAGTTCCGAATCGACGGTGCTGTAAACCATGAGCAAACGATTATTGATCGTCGACGATGCCGTCATCATGCGGATGCGTATTCGCGACATCGCCCGGGCCGCCGGCTGGGAGATCGCGGGAGAAGCGACCAACGGCCAGGAGGCGATCGCCAAATTCCAGGAACTGCGCCCCGATCTGGTGACGCTGGATATCGTAATGCCGACGCTGGATGGTGTGTCGGCCCTGCGCGAAATCCGCAAGCTCGATTCCAAGGCCCGCGTCGTGATGGTCAGCGCCGTCGATCAAAAGGAAAAGCTGACCGAGTGCATCCGCCTGGGAGCGATCGACTTCATCGTCAAACCATTCGACAAAGCCAGTCTGTGCGGTGTTCTCGACAAACTCAACCGCGACGCCAGTTTTCCGTCATCAGCCAGTGAGGCGGGCTGATCCGATTCATGGAAGACTCGATTCGAATTCTGGTCGTTGACGACTCGGCCCTCTATCGGCAACTGGTGCGGAATGTGCTGCGCGAAGTTCCGGGGGTCGAAGTGATCGGCGCGGCCAAGGGGGGCCAGGAGGCGCTCGACATGGTCGAGCAGCTTGATCCCGAGTTGCTCACGCTCGACGTGCATATGCCCGATATCGACGGGATCGCCGTGCTGCGCGAGTTGAAACGTCGCAAATTACGCACCCGGGCGTTGATGCTCAGCAGTCTGACCGCCGACGGGGCTCAGGTGACCACCGACGCGCTGCTCGAAGGGGCGTTTGATTTCATCCAGAAACCGAGCGGCAACGACGTCGCTTCGAATCGGGAATCGCTGTTGGCCGCTCTGACAGAAAAGGTCGAAGCGTTTCGCGCCAGTCCCAGCAGTCGCACCCGCCGACGGGGAGCGCCAGTGCCCGCGCGTCCTTTCGAACCGGCTTCCAGCCGCGCCGCGGACGATGGCGATGCGAGCGTCGCCGCTCCGACCGGTTTCCGTTGCGAAGCGCTGGTCATCGCCACCTCGACAGGTGGGCCTGTCGCGCTGCGGGAAGTGATTCCCAATCTGCCCGGCGATCTGCCGGTCCCGGTCTTCATTGTGCAGCACATGCCCGCGCAATACACGCATTCTCTCGCCGAGCGCCTCAATCAGGTGAGTCCGACGGAAGTTGTGGAAGGGGTCGATGGAATGGCGGCGGAGGCGGGTTTCGTCTACATCGCCCCCGGCGGCCGGCATATGAAAGTCGAACGTCGCGCGGGGAAAGTTCGGTTGCGCATCACCGATGATCCTCCCGAACAGAGCTGCCGACCCGCCGCCGACTATCTGTTTCGTTCTGTCGCCGAGGCGTACCAGGGACAGGTTCTCGCGGTGGTGATGACCGGAATGGGGCGTGACGGTTTCGCGGGGTGTCGCGAGATTCGGCAGCGTGGCGGGTTTGTGATCGCGCAACATGCCGAGGGTTGCACCGTCTACGGCATGCCGAAAGCGGTGATCGACGAAAAGCTCGCGAACACCGTCGTCCCGCTCGACCGCCTCGCCGTCTCTGTGACCCACCGCATCCGCCGGAGTCGAGATTGAGGGGAGGATTCGCGAACCTCATACCTCAGAAGCTGACCGTTATGAAGTTCGCCGATTGAACCGAACCATCACGCATTCCCGCCGCTGTCGAAATCACTCTGACGGAACCTGCCATGACTTCCCCCGCTACGACCGCGCGACCGCTGGCTCTGATCGCCGAAGACAGTCGGATTCAGGCCAAGATTCTGGAGAACCGACTGACGCAGGCGGGTTACGAAGTCGTCGTGGCCGGGGATGGCGGGCAGGCGCTGGAACTGGCGCGACAGCGCAAGCCGGACGTCATCATCTCGGATATCGAGATGCCCCGCGTGACCGGCTACGAATTCTGTCGTGCTGTCAAGCAGGATCCCAACCTGCGCAACGTCCCCGTGATTCTGCTTTCGACCCTGTCTGAGGCAGAGGACATCATCCGTGGTCTCGACGCCGGGGCGGATAACTACGTCACGAAGCCGTACGACACGAACTACCTTTTGACCCGCGTCGACGCGCTTCGCAGCACGCCCCTGACTTCGGAACATGACGACGGTGCCGAGCTGGCGGTCACGCTGGGCGGGAAGACCTACCATGTGAAGTCGGGTAAGCAGCAGGTTTTGAACCTGTTGATTTCGACATTCGCGAACGCTGTTGAAAAGAACCGCGAGTTGCATCGCCTGAACGAGCAACTGACGCTCGCCAAGGAGAAACTGACGCAGTGGAACGCTCAGTTGGAATCGCTGAACGGCCAGCTCGCGACCGCCAATGAGCGGATGAGTCGCGACCTGCAGGCCGCCGCCCGGGTGCAGCGATCTCTGTTACCCGATGGCAAACTGGAGATTCCACGGATTGGCGTCGCGTGGCAGTTCACCCCGTGTGAGGAACTTGCGGGGGACTTTCTGAATCTGATCGCGCTCGACGATTCGCACGTCGCGATGTTTGTTGTCGACGTGAGCGGCCACGGGGCGGCATCATCGCTGCTGGCGGTCGCGGTCGGGCGATTGCTGACGGGGCAGGCGTCGGCGACTTCCCTTTTGGTCCGGAACGACCCGCTCACCGGCCGATCCGCCGTCACCCCGCCCGCCGCCGTCGTCGCGGAACTCAACCGCCGCTTTCCCATGGAAAGCCAGGCCGGCCTGTACTTCACGATCGCGTATGGTGTCCTCAATACCAAGACCCGCGAATTCCGGCATGTGTCAGCGGGGCATCCACCGGGCGTCCACGTGCCGCGCGGCGGGAAGCCAGCGTTTCTGGAAGGAGACGGTTTCCCCGTCGGCTGGATGGATGATGTCGAATACGAAGAACACCGTTTGGAACTCGCCCCTGGGGATCGGTTGTTCCTGTACTCCGATGGTGTGAACGAGGCACTCAGTCCCAGCCAGGAGCTGTACGGCGGAGATCGACTGCTGGCAAACGTCGAAACCCATGCCAGCTCCCCGATCGCAGATGGGGTCAACGCCCTGTTCGAAGCGACCTGTGCCTGGAGCCTCCCCAACGGCCCCCACGACGATGTTTCGATCCTTGGACTTGAAGTCGAGTGATCGAAACCACAGCCACGCCCAGATCGAAACTCTGGTAGATTACGGCCCATCGCAAGAGTTGTTAACGTTGCGATTCTTGTTTCCCCCATTCGCTCGATTTGTTCCGCAAGGCCGCCCTCATGTCTGACGTCACCATCAAAGTTCGCGAAAACGGTTCCATTCTGGTCACCGGTCCCATCACGCTGACCGACCACCTGGGAAACAAATACGATCTCACGGGAAAGGAGAACGTGGCGCTGTGCCGGTGCGGCCACTCGAGTCGCAAGCCGTTTTGCGACGGCGCGCACAAGAACAGCGGCTTCGTCGGTAACGAAACCGCCCCGGTTCCCACAACATGAGCCGACTGTTCGTGGTCATACCCGCCGCCGGCCACAGTCGACGGATGGGTTGCCCGAAGCTGCTGCTCCCCTGGGGAGAACATACGGTGGTCGAGCAGGTACTGCGCTGTTTCGATCACCCGGCGGTTGCCGCCCGTGTTGTCGTCGTGCGACCAACCGACACCGCTCTCGCCAGCACGGTCCGTCGGGCAGGTGGCATCGCCCTTCAACCGGAGGCTGATCCCCCCGAAATGCGCGACAGCGTTCAACTCGCTCTCGATTGGATGGACCGTGAATTCCACCCCGCCCCCAACGACGGGTGGATTCTCTCCCCCGCAGACCATCCGCTGCTGGTCCCGGACCTGTTTCGCCGTCTCGTAGTACGCTGGAACCAGGGGGATTGCGGGATTCTCGTCCCGGAATTCGAGGGAAAGCGGGGACATCCGGTGTTTTTCCGTTGGGATTTGGCGGACGAGGTGGCCCGACTTCCTGCGGATCAAGGCCTCAATGCCTTGGTTCGCGGCCATGCCGACGACGTGGTTGTGTTACCGGTCACCGATCCCGGCATTCTTGTCGATCTCGACACTCCCGCCGACTACGACCGGTTGCGGACCGGCCATCCGCCGCCGACAGCCTTGAATCCGGAGCGGGAACAGGTCTAGACTGACATTCTATGACCTCTGAACCCACGCACTCCGCAGAAATTCCGTTCCCAGAAGACCTCCCGCCGGTTCGCCCCCCCTCCGTGGGGTTTATCGTGCAGTTGTTCGTCGTCCCCGGGCTGATCGTTGCCGCCATCGTGGGGATCTGGCTGCTGTTCGGGCGGGTCGCGACCGCCGAGCAGGACTGGCGTCGGCTGGTCGTGGAATTGCAGCATCCCAATGAACACCGCCGGTGGCGCGGTGCGATGGGGCTGGCCCAGATTTTGAAAGCCGATCAGGAACTGGGGGACAAAGGACAGCACTTGTCCGACGATCCCGAGTTTGTTTCGGTGATGACGAATCTCTTGGAGTCCGAGCTGGAAAAGAATGGACAGCGTCCCGAAGATTTGCAATTCCAGTCATTTCTCGCGCAGACATTCGGCCTGCTTGATTCCCCCGATGCGGTTCTGCCGATCCTGAGCCAGGCGATGCGTCCCGGACTCGATCGTGAGGTGCGAAAAAACGCCCTGTTATCAATCGCCATCATGGTCGATCGGCTGAACCGTAGGAAGCAGCCAATTCCCACCGCGAAGATCACAGCGGAGGTGGTCGGGGTCTCGCAGGATGCCGACGCTCTGATGCGACTGACGGCCGCCTACACGCTCGGCCTGATTGACGATGCCGACGCGAGGAACCGTTTGAAGGTGATGTTGGGGGACGAGTCGCTGGATGTTCGGGTCAACGCGGCAGTCGCGCTGGCCCGCCACAATGACCGCTCCGGTCTGGCGGTACTGCAAGATGTCCTCGCGACCGCAGACAAGCCGTTCGCGAGTCGCTATTCCGACGAATTGTCACAATTCCTGGCGGTCAAGAACTCGTTGTTGGCGCTCAATCAACTGATTCCACTCTTGATCGATTCGGAAAAGACCGAGTTGCAGTCCGTCGTGAAGCCGATCTCCGATTCATTTCGCGAGCCGGGAATTCGCGTCGCGGCGCAGTCGACGCTGCATCAACTGGCGGGAACAAAATAGCTGCCATTGCGATCGAGTTGGCACAGAACGAAATCAGCCCACCCCGGCTGATAACCGGAGATGGGCTGATCGTTGTGTCAAGCCAAAGGAATGGCTCAGGGGCGTGCGAACTAGCGTCGCGAGCGGCGGTGTCGCACGAGGATCAAACCCGCCGCGCCTACGACTGCCATGACGATTGTGGAAGGTTCAGGACTCGAACCTGACACGAAACTGAACTCGGCTTGAATCCGTCCCATTCCCGAATCTGTCGCGTCCATCGTGCCCATGTTGAGGTTGAAATCGATGGGTTGGCCATTGACAATCGATCCCAAAAATTCGGCACCGGCGAAATTTCCGTCGATGAATGACACGTTGGGGAATCCTCCTCCCAGATAGCCATCGTCGTTGGTTTCGTCCAAAGTCACGCTTCCCAGCACCAAACTCAGATGATTTCCCGAACCGCTGTCAAAATAGACAGTTCCCGCCCCCACTCCGTCGTAGACGCTGTCGTCGTAAGAACCCGATAGTGTAATCGTCTCGCCACCAAGCAATCCAAACACATTGCCTGGGTCTGCAAGTAGAACGGTTGTATCCACCGAGAAATTGACCGTACCGGCGTTCGCGGCACTCATCCCCCACAACGCTGCCAGACTCACCACTCCCAGCGCAACAGCCCGCAGGCCCGTCACGCGCGCCACCATCGCCAATCGACTGCTCATCTTGCCTCCCGACATTGTCGCGCTCCTGAAATGGAACCCAAAACGAAAGAACCGAATTCTGGTATTCTGTAAAACCAGATCTGGTTTGTCAATCGCTCATCATCCCGCCGGAATCTGTGGCTTCGAAATTGGTTTCGCCGGCTCGATACGATCGCGCCAGACTCGACAGTTTCCCATCCTGGTTGGCATGCTGTAGCGGTTGTTGCCCGCCGACCGCCTACAATATCGGCGGACATCCCGCACCGCATGGAATGAATCGCTCATGACACACCCACGCATTGGTTCGACAATCATCGCCCTGGGATTCGTGTGTGCCTTGGGGGGACTCGATAACCCAACGACGGGAATCGCCGGCGAGCCGGTCGAACCGATTTCGTTTAAGCACGCGGGGATTACCGCAGTCTGGAGCGCGAACGTTGGCAGACTGTCGTTTGGAAAGGGACAAACACTGGCCCTCGTCGACGATGGCTGCGATCTGACAATGCCTGAATGGTCGGAGCCGGCACCCAAAAGTCGCCCCAAAGTTCTTGTCTCGTATGACAGTGTGGACGGCGACGACAATCCGAAACACGAAGGGAAGGGCTATCACGGCTCGACGATTGGGATTCCCTCATCGCTCAACCACAACGGACGCCGGGGTGTCGCCTACAACAACCAGGTTGCAGTCATTCGCGCGCTGGAATGCTGCCACTGCAACGTGCGCGACAGCCAGACTCTGGCCGCCGGCCTGGATTGGATCGTGAAAAATCACGAGAAGTACAAGATCACCACGGTCAATCTCGCCCCGGTCGATGATCTCGAACATGGCGAACCGGTCCCGACTGAGATTGATCAACCACTCGCCAAACTCCGCAAACTCGGGATTTGGGTCAGCGCTCCGACGGGAAATCACGATTTCTCGAAAGGAATCTCCTGGCCGGCGTGCCAGCCCAATTGCTTCGCCATCGGGGCGGTGAAGCCCGGGGAGGACGTCGTCTATCTTGACCGCCACTCCAAAGTCGATCTCGTCGTCCCCGCCGCCGCGACGTCGTCGTCCAACGCCATATTATGTGGTGCCGCGATGATCTTGCGCGAAGCGATTGATCTGGCGAATTACGACTGGAAACCCGACGGGCCCAATCTCCCCGAGGCGATGCTGGCGATCTTCCAGAAAACCGGCAAACCGGTCGAAGACCCCGCCTCGGGACGCACTTTCCGTCGACTCGACCTCAAGGCTGCCGTCGACCATGTGTTTCAGAGTCGCTGACCGCGACTACCGTTCGATCTTGACCTTCGATCCCACGACCAAAAAGTCATGGACCTCGGCGACATCGTTGTTCTTCATGCGTATGCAGCCCCGAGACTCGGCTTTGCCAATCGAATCCGGTTCGTTGGTTCCATGGATCCCAAAGCTGTCGCCAATGTCGATCCAGCGTTCCCCCAGCGGGTTTTCGGGATCGTCGTTCTTGATCACGCCATCGGGTCCGTAATACGTCGGGTCGACCTGCTTGTTCTTGACCGCAAACGTTCCAATCGGGCTGGTTCCGTCTTTGCCAACGCCGACCTTGTAGTGCTTCACATAGCAGCCGTCGAGATGCACGACCAGTTCGAATCGACTGAGTGAAACCACCACGCCAAACGGACCGGGAACGACCTTGAGCTTCTGTCCCTGACGAATCTTTGACGGGGCGACATGATTCAGCTTCGCGAGGTATTCCCACGACACGTTGTACTTCTTGCCAATCGTCCGAAGCTGGTCCCCCGCCTGGACGACGTACGCATCATAAACGTGCGGCTGCGGCGCGAAATACAGTGTTTGTGAAAGTTTATTGAGCTTCGGTTGGATCGCAGCACGTTCTTCGGGCCGCGCGAAGTACCACTTCGACAACGCCCGCTGGGCGGCGACGTAGTCGTTCGCTTCAATCAACCCGTTGATTTCCGACATTTCGAGCAGCGAATCGGAATCGTCCTCCTCCGCGTCGGCCGAGGTTTTTGACACCTGGTGGGCACTGGCGCCGGTTCCCGCCCGCGTCGTTTTGCGGGCTCGAAATGGTTGTGCGTTTTCGGTGTCGTCTGCTTCTTCTGATTCGTGACGGTTCCTAGACTTCGCGTCGCCGCGCGACGCCGGCGCATCCGAACGGCCCCCCGCAGAGATCCGCCGGGGAGGTGCCTCCTCGTCGAATTCGCTCTCGAGAGAGTCATCGGCGTCTTCCTCGTGAACCGCCCGGGTGACACCACTGGTGGACGTTTCATCCATGCCCAGCGGGTGTTCGTCGTCCTGGTCGTCGGGAGAATGTTCCGGTTCGTACTGGGCGGCGGCGATTTCTTCGGGGAGTTCGATTTCGTCAACCGGATCGACAGCCGGACCGTGTCCCGACGCGCCTGTTTTCCCGGAAGCCGACGGCGTGGCGAACCGCCCCACGACCGGCCACTGGCTGATGTCAATCCAGTGTTGATTGGATGCGACGAAACCCGCACCGCCCACGACGGCGACGAGCGCCAACTTCCACATCCAGTTCGACGACGAAGAACCTGATTGGGCCATGGAATGTTCCTCCCTGAACAAACACAAAACGATCCCGAGAACCGATGGACGGCCCCTTCTACCACAAATCGCCCAGTCTTCCTACATGAGTTTTCCAGGGAATTCGTTGTTGGCGAGACGCCTTGCGGCTTGCCTGAACGCACCTCGCGATTCATTAGACTTTCACCGTGACGCCACCGCTGTTCTTCCGCATGACGAAAACCCTTCTCCGGGGTGCAATCGACATCGCGGGTGGGAGAACGTCCTCCTGAGTAATTACAACTGGGCCTCCCGAGTTTCCAGCCACAGACCTTCTTGAGCCACGTATCAATCAGCCGGCCGCGTCACCCAATTCAGAACTGACATGTGTTGCGTCGTTTTGATGTACAACACATCGATCTGAATGCTACATTGCCGGGAGTGGAAGTTACCGGCGAATTTCAAACTGGGGCGTGGCAGCCATGTGCGAGCGCGTGGCAGCCTCTCTCCGCACACGAACCAGCGAAGGGACGACGGCATGGCCAAACGACACGACGACGATTCACTGGAGTTTGATCGAGGCAGCCTGGGAAAAAAGAATCGCATCAAAGCGGGCCGGTCGTCCATGTCGCCCGTCGTCAAGGCGCTGCTGGTGGTTTTCGGCATGATCGGACTGGTCTGCGCCGGGTGCGGCGGGCTTTTCATGTACAACGTTTTTCAGGGGGATCAACGGGCGCGAGACCGCGCCGCTCGCGGCGAACCTCTCGCCAGCCCGGGCGAATCGAACTTCCATGACGCGAATTCCAAGATTTCAGTCAACCGCGGTCAGGTCGCGTTCGGGAATACCCCGGCAGCCAAAGGACTGGCCGAACAGTTCTCGCAAAATGTTCAGACGATGCGCGAACTCTATTTCACGAAGCGAAAGAAGAAGGCCACATTCTCGACCAGCGACGGGCAGTTCTTGACCTACTGCCAATTGACTGACGGGGCCTGTGTCTTCCTGGTACACATTCCCGACCTGCGGAAGTTCACCGATGACGCCAAGGAAAGCCTGTCCGAAATCGCCTGGGAGGCCGCACAGCGCGCGGTCCGCAACGGCGTGGAAACTCCTCCGTCGCAGATTGCCATCGCGACTCGGGGTGTGATTCTCTATGATCGGATCCTGATCGGGCGGTTCCAGCCAGGGGAGGACGAAGACGAAGCCGGAGTCGAGTATCGTGGCAAAGGTAGCGACGGCGTTTCGAGATTGTATCCGTTTTTCGCAGATCCCGTGGAGAGCGAGATTCCTTCGGCTGCGGAATGGCCGGCGGTCGAACCGTCGCAGCAACCGCCGGTGACGGAGGGCGAGAGTCAGGAAGAGTAGTTCGCTCGGACGCGCCTTACACCGGCAATTGTGCAGCGAACCTCGAGCCGGAAGGGGACTCGCGAAAGCCGGATGGCGGCTTGTGTTGGCGACGGCCCCATCCGCCTTGAGCGGATGGGGAGAAAGATCGATGGCTAGCCGTAAACGACATTGCGCGGTCCAGACCCCATCCACCTTGTGTGGATCGGTGAATCAGATCTTCGCTCTGTCTGCCACACACGACGTCGGTAATCAAGTCAATCGGTACCACTGGCGATGTCGTGCTTTTTGCGAGGCATGAACGCGTTTCGCGTTCCCTGCGACGATTGGCGAACAATCGCCTTGCGATCCGGACAGGTTGAGTTTGACGCCGATCTTGTCTGACAGAGCGAGGATCTCATTCACCAATCCACACGAGGTGGATGGGGTCTTGATCGAGGGTGGGGGGCACTTTTCTAGCTGCCGATCTCATTCACCATCCGGGCGAGCCGGATGGGGTCTGGGGACGCGAATCGTCGGATTTGACGTCGTGCGGAGTATACGTCCGGCCGGACCGACCCGGCGATCCTGTCGAAACCGCCGTCGACGTACGCGGCCACCTGCCGCCGCGCCGACCACGGTTCGAAACCGACCACCTGGGCTTATCCCCAGTCCATCGGTGCCCCCCGGCCAACGCTGCCGATCTGGTTGGATAACGATGGGTATGCGTCGCTGGAACTGGCGGCCGGTTGCGCGGAAACGTATCGGGCACTGCGGATCCCGTGAGTCGTTTGACCGTTCCCACACTCGCTGATACACCAGCATTCAGGAATCCTCCCGCAGATCCCGGCCTTTCCTGGTCGTGTCGGCTGGAGATCACGCGTTTGCTCGCTCGGACTGTCACGATGCCAGAGAATTTCCTCCCGACTCAACGCTGTGGATTGGCCCTAACGCCAGCCTCGCCAGACAAAAACGCGGGGCGTCGTTGCCAGCGCGGTTGGCTTGCGCTCGCGTTGTTCACCAGTTTCTTCGGTTCCCTCGCCTCGATGTCGACCGTGCTGGCCGCCGAGCCGGCGATTGAGTTCAACCGCGATATCCGCCCGATCCTTTCGGACAACTGTTTCGCCTGTCACGGTCCCGATTCCCGCAAACGCAAGGCGGGCCTGCGACTTGATGTCGAAACATCCGCCAAGCAGGCGGTCGAATCGGGGGCGACCGCGATTGTCCCCGGGAAGAGTGCCACCAGCGAACTGGTCGCCCGGTTGATTTCTACCGACGATAGCTCGGTCATGCCTCCCCCCGAGACCGGCAAAAAGCTGACCACTGCACAAATCGAACTGCTCAAACGCTGGATCGACGAGGGGGCAAAATGGGAGGGACACTGGGCGTTTCTGCCAATCCGCCGACAACCGCCGGCGGCGAAAAAAGATCCGCAGTTCGTCCGCAATCCCATCGATGAATTCATTCTCGCGGGACTGGAATCGCAAGGGCTGAAACACGCTCCCGAGGCCGATCGCATCACGCTGCTTCGCCGGGCGCATTTTGACCTCGTCGGTCTGCCCCCCACTCCCGAAGAAGTGTCGCAGTTCGTCAACGATCAATCGCCCGGGGCATACGAAAAGATGATCGAGCGGCTGCTCGACTCAAAACACTTCGGCGAGCGGATGGCGATGTTCTGGCTGGATCTGGTCCGTTACGCCGACAGTGTCGGTTATCACGGCGACCAGCCGATGAGCGTCACTCCGTTTCGCGACTACGCCATCGACAGCTTCAACAGCAACAAGCGCTTCGACCAGTTCACCGTCGAACAGATCGCAGGGGACCTCTTGCCCAATGCCACGCGCGAGCAGAAGATCGCCGCGGGGTACAATCGGCTCGGGATGATGAGTGCCGAAGGGGGCGTGCAGGACAAGGAATACCTCGCGAAATACATCGCCGAGCGGGTGCGAAACGTCAGCGGCGCGTGGCTTGGCGTGACGATGGGCTGTTGCGAATGTCACGATCACAAATTCGACCCGATCTCGTCGAAAGAGTTCTACCAGATGGAGGCGTTCTTCGCCGACATTCAGGAACGGGGGCTGTATAGCGGTTCCGACCAGACCGGGGCCTGGGGGGCGTCGATGCCTGTCCCCGACGCCGACCAGGAAAAAGAACTCGGTCGGCTCGACGCTGAACTTGCCGACCTAAGAAAACTGCTCGACCAAACCACACCCGAGCTGGCGACGGCACAGACGGCGTGGGAGCAATCGGTCGCACCCGCGCGCGAGTGGTCGGCGCTCGAAGTCGTCTCGGCGGCCTCCGCCGGGGGCGCGACGCTCAGTATTCTTCCTGATCGATCGATCCTGACGAGTGGCACCCGTCCCGCGACCGATACCAGCACAGTCGTGCTGCGTGGCCCGATCAGCGGGATCACGTCGATTCGCGTTGACGTACTCCCCGACGATTCACTCCCGGCCAAAGGCCCCGGCCGGGCCGACAATGGCAACTTTGTCCTGACAGAGGTTTCCATCGCCCGACACAAGGAGGGGGCCGAGCCGCAGCCGGTTGAGCTTCAGAACGCGTCGGCGACCATCGAACAAAAGTCGGCGGCGGAAAAGCACCCCGACAAACTCTGGTCAGCCGCCAGCGCGATCGATGGCGACACCCGGGGTGCCGAATGGGGCTGGGCGATACTGGATGAAGCAGGACGCGCGAACCACGCCGTCTTCGAAACAAAAGCGAATTTGGATCTCGCCGAGGGGGAAACTTTGGCGGTTATGCTGAAGCAGAATCACCCGAATCCACACCACACACTGGGTCGATTCCGGGTTTCTGTTTCGACGGCGGTCCGACCTGTCCGCGCGACGGGGGCCGGTCTGCCACGCAACGTCCGCGACCTGCTCGCTCTTCCTGCCAGCAAGCGTTCGGAACCGCAGGTGGCGGAACTGGCCGCCTTTTATCGAACCATTGCTCCGGAATTGCAGCCGACGCGCGACAGAATCGCGGCGGTCACTCAGCAACGCGAGGCCCTCAACAAGAAGATCCGCATCACGCTGATCACCGTGGCGGTGGAGCCGCGGATGGTGCGAGTGCTGTCGCGTGGCAACTGGATGGATGAGTCGGGCGATGTCGTTCAGCCGGGCGTTCCCGCGTCGCTGGGGCGAACACCGGCGAAAGAAGGACGACTGAACCGCCTCGATCTGGCGAAGTGGATGGTTTCTCCTGAGAATCCGCTCACGTCGCGAGTGCTGGTCAACCGGTTGTGGAAGCAGTACTTCGGTGCCGGCCTGACGCGCAAGCTCGACGATTTCGGCGCGCAGGGGGAGGCCCCCAGTCATCCCGAGTTGCTCGATTATCTCGCCGCCCGGTTGATCGATTCGGGCTGGGATCTCAAGCAGACGATTCGCGAAATGGTCACGTCGGGAACCTATCGTCAAAGCTCGATTCCGACCGCCGATCAGCGGGATAAAGATCCGTTCAACAAATGGCTCGCCCGGCAATCGCGGTTTCGAATTGATGCTGAGCTGGTGCGGGACAACGCACTGGCGGTCAGCGGTCTGCTCAATGAAAAGGTCGGCGGTCGCAGCGTGAACCCGTATCAGCCCCCCGGCTACTGGGCCTACCTCAACTTCCCCATTCGGGAATGGCAGAACAGTACGGGGGAAGACTTGTATCGCCGGGGGCTCTACACCCACTGGCAGCGGCAGTACCTGCATCCCAGTCTGATGGCGTTTGACGCCCCCAGTCGCGAAGAATGCACCGCCGACCGGGTCCGTTCGAACACGCCGCTGCAGTCGCTGGTGCTGCTCAATGACCCCTGCTACGTGGAGGCGGCGCTTGTCTTCGCCGAGAAGACCTTGACGTCTGGAGCAGTGACCCCGGCCGACCGTTTGACCTGGGCGTATCGCAAGGCACTTTCGCGTGATCCGCGTCCGGACGAGCAGAAACTGCTGCTGGCGCTGCTGGAAAAGCATCAGGCCGAGTATCGACAGGACGCCGAGTCGGCGAAGAAGCTGCTGACGGTGGGGACCGCCCCGACCCCCACCCCGCTTGACCCGGCCGAAGTCGCCGCCTGGACGAGCGTGACACGGTTGATTCTGAATCTGCATGAAGTGATCACGAGGAACTGAGGCTCGGCAGGAGCCTCGCCCTCCCGTGACCCGAAAACCAATGCGTAACCGCCAACCAAACCACGTGGAGGGAGCGAATCCGACGCGACGGGAGGGCGAACGTCCTCGTGAGCCGCCGCTGTGCGATCAACTGCCGAGAACCGTCCACTGGGCAGCGCTCGACATTCGACCGAACCATAATGTCGAATTGAGGTCGACGTCGTGGAATTCCCAAACACGCGTTTGGGCCACTGCCAGTCCAGCGGCGGCTGTTTGGGAACGCGGGTCGATTGCCGCCCAGAGAACGCTGGATTACGCTGACCGCACAATGGCGGCTCGGCAGGAGCCTCGCCCTCCCGTGGTCCGACAATTCAACACCACGCTATACTTTACCAACACGCGACAACGAACGCTTCCTGAGTACAAACCATGTCCCAACTCACTGATCCCAATTCCTCCACGCGTCGCACCTTCCTGGGCCGTGCTTCGAGTGGTTTGGGAACTCTGGCCCTCGCGTCTTTGCTGGAACGAAGTGGAACGGTCCGTCCGGTCCACGCAGCCGACGCCGTGCAGCTTCCCGAACATCGCCGGGGAGTGGTCAGCCAGTTGCATCATCCCGCGAAAATCAAGCGGGTGATCTGGCTGTACATGGCTGGCGGCATGAGTCACCTGGAGACTTGGGATCCCAAGCCCAAACTCAAGGAGCTGCATGGGCAGCCGATGCCCGAGTCGGTCACCAAGGGGCAGCAGATCGCCCAGTTGCAGGGGGCGAAGCTGAATTGTTTCGGTCCCCAGCACGACTTTGTGAAGTATGGCAAGTCGGGTCTGGAATTCAGCTCGATCTGGCCCGAACTGGGGGCCAAGGCGGCCGACGAGATGTGTCTGGTCCGCTCGATGTTCACCGAGGCGATCAACCACGACCCGGCCCATACGTTCATGAACACCGGCACGATGATCGCCGGCCGGCCGTCGATGGGTGCGTGGCTGCTCTATGGCCTGGGAAGTGACGCCGACAATCTCCCCGGGTTTGTCGTGATGGTCTCCACCGGCAACTTCGGCCAAAAGCAGCCGATCGCCGCCCGGCAGTGGCACTCGGGATTCATCCCCAGCCGTTTTCAAGGGGTTGAATTCCGCAGTAAGGGGGACCCGGTGCTGTATGTCGGGAATCCCGCCGGCGTCTCGCGCGGCCGGCAGGAGGATCTGGTCAACACGCTCAACGAGGTGAATCGCCTGTCGAACGAACGGCTCGACGATCCCGAAATCGCCACCCGAATCGCGCAGTATGAAATGGCGTTCAAGATGCAGTCGGGGGTGCCCGATCTGATGGATCTGTCGCAAGAGCCAAAGCACATCTTCGACCTGTATGGAACGAAGGGTGGAGACGGTTCGTTCGCGGCGAACTGTCTGTTGGCGCGACGGCTCGCCGAGCGCGGCTCGCGGTTCATTCAGCTCTATCATCGTGACTGGGATCATCACGGCGCGGTGAAGGCGCACTCGCAAGGGACAGCGGCGGAGGTCGATCGCGGTGCGGCGGCGCTGATCACCGATCTCAAGCAGCGGGGGATGCTGGATGAGACCCTGATCGTCTTCGGCAGCGAATTCGGCCGCACGCCGATGGCGCAGGGGGATGGCCGAGATCACCACCTGGCCGGCTTCACCATGTGGCTCGCCGGCGGGGGAATCAAAGGGGGGATGGCCTACGGGGCCACCGACGACTTTGGCTACCACGCCGTCGAAAACCGCACGCACGTCAACGACATCCACGCGACGATCCTCCATCTGATGGGAATCGACCATCTGAAATTGACCTACCGGTTCCAGGGTCGCGACTTCCGGCTCACGGACATCGGCCGGAAGGTGATTCAGCCGATTTAGGCGTGAATTTCGCGAGTCGTGGTCCACACGGTCGACAACGCGATGTTTACGCAGAGCCGCGCCCGGCAGGAAGCGGTAGCCGCTGACCGCTTCCTGACGGGCGCGGCTCGGGTTCAATGGCGCATTGTCCGTCGTACTCAACACAATCAGGATTGCGAAAGTCCTTCATGAAACCGATCGCGACCGACCCACAGCTTTTCATCGGCAACCGCAACCGTTTGCGGGGCCTGTTGCCGCGCAATGCGGTTGTGGTCGTTCATTCCAACGACATACTGCCGACAAACGCCGACGGCAGCATGGGGCATTTTCAGAACGCCGACCTGTATTACCTGACCGGTATTCTGCAGGAAGAGTCGATTCTGGTGATCGCGCCCGATGCGTATGAAGAGAAGAACCGCGAGATTCTGTTTGTGCGCGAGCCGAACGAACTGGCGACGATCTGGGAGGGGCACAAACTCTCGAAGGAGGAAGCGACCCAGATCTCGGGGATTCAGACCATCAAGTGGCTCGCCGACTTTCCCACGGTCTTCCGTTCGCTGATGTGCGAAGGGGAGCATGTCTTTCTGAATTCGAACGAGCATGCCCGCGCCGCCGACGAGGTGGAAACCCGCGAATGGCGGTTCACGCGGGAATGTCAGCGGCGTTATCCGCTGCATCAGTACCATCGGCTCGCCCGGTTGATGCACCCACTGCGCTCGGTCAAGCAGCCTCAGGAAATTGAGCTGATCAAGACGGCGTGCGAGATCACAGGCAAGGGATTCCGCCGGCTGTTGTCATTCGTGAAGCCGGGGGTGAATGAAGCCGAGGTGGAGGCGGAGCTGGTTCACGAATTCACCCGGCACAAAGGCTGTTTCGCCTACAACCCGATCATCGCGACCGGTGTCAACAACTGCGTGCTGCATTACAACGTGAATGACCAGGTGTGCCAGGCGGGGCAGTTGTTGCTGCTCGACGTGGCCGCCGGCTACGGGCAGTACGCCTCGGACCTCACCCGCACGATTCCCGTCTCGGGTAAGTTCACGCCGCGACAGAAAGAGGTGTATAACGCCGTCTTGCGGATCTTCAACGAGATCGTCCGTCAGATGCGTCCGGGAAAGACGACGCGTGATCTTCGAAAAGAGACCGAACGGCTCGCCGAGCAGGAACTGCTGGGACTGGGTCTGTTGAAATCCGCCGACGTCGCGAAACAGGATCCCGACAATCCGCTTTTGAAGAAGTACTTCATGCACGGCGTGTCGCATCCGATGGGACTCGACGTGCACGACGTCGGTTTCCCGAGCGCGCCAATCGCCCCAGGGTGGGTGCTGACCTGCGAGCCGGCGCTCTACATCAAGGAAGAAGGCTTTGGCGTTCGGCTGGAAAACGACATTCTGGTCACAGACGGCGACCCGATCGACCTGATGGCCGACATTCCAATTGAAGCGGACGAGATTGAAGCGCTGATGGCGAAATAGGGTGACTTACCGTCCATCGGAGCAAAGTGCCGATGGGCGGATTGGTCCCCTCCTGGTTCCCGTCTACATCCGCCCGAACGTTTCTTTCACCGCCTTGAGCGCCGCATCGCCAAGCTGCGGTTCGATCACCGTCGAAATGCAGACCTCGCTGGTGCTGATGATCTTGACGTTCACATTCGCGTCGGCGAGCGCCTGAAACAAACGCTGTCCCACGCCGGTGTGCGTTCGCAAGCCAATTCCCAGCACCGACAGCTTGGCGATTTCTTCATTCGCGGTCAGTTCGACCTGTGGCCACTGGGCGGTCAGTTTGCGGGTGACGTCGAGACTGGTCGGCAGAGAATCGCGCGGCACCGTGAACGAGATATTCGACTGCCCATTTCTGCCGACATTTTGCACGATCATGTCGACCATCACCCCCTCTTCAGCGTTGACGCCGAAGATGTCGGCGGCGACACCCGGAAGATCGGGGAGGTTGCGAATTGTCACCAGGGACTGGCTACGGTCCAGGTCGACTTCACTGACGACAATGTCTTCCATGCTCGCGAGCCGATCGACAACGTCCCGCTCTCGTTCTTCGCGGGCGTGGTCACTTTCGTCATCGCTGTCGTCGTGAACGACACCGAGCGGGGGATACATTCGCTGTTGCCGATGGAGATCGAACCCCTCGTGAACGGCGCTTAGCGCCTCGACCGCTTTGTCGCGATCGACAAGAGCTGAGATTTTGATGTCGCTGGTGGTGATCATGTCAATGTTGACCCCCGCCTCGGCGAGCGCGTGGAAGAACTGGGCCGCGACGCCGGTGTGCGTCTGCATGCCGCTGCCCACGACAGAGACCTTCGACAGATTGGTTCCAATCTGAACTGTCCCGCTCCCCAGTTGACGCACCGCCTCGTCGGCGGCGGTCAGGGTGTCGGCGAGTTCATCTTGTGGCACCGTAAACGACACGTTGGCTTTGCCATCGGTCCCGACGTTCTGAACGACCATATCAATGGGAATCTTGCGTTGCGCCATCTGGGTGAAGATCAGATTCATCACCCCGGGTCGGTCGGGGATATCCCACAGGCTGACACGTGCCTCGGCCCGGGCGAGCGCCGCTCCGGTGACGACCGATTCTTCGTCTCCTTCGGGACCGATCAGTGTGCCTTCGCCGGTGGAGTAGGCAGGGCGGACGAGTACCGGAACGCGGTACTTCTTGGCGAATTCGATTGAGCGGGAGTGCATCACCCCGGCTCCCAGGCTCGCCAGTTCGAGCAGATCGTCGTACGAGATCCGCGAGATTTTCCCGGCATCTTTCACCAGTCGCGGGTCGGTGGTGAAGACCCCTTCCACGTCGGTGTAGATTTCACAGACGCTCGCCTTGAGAACGGCGGCCAGGGCGACCGCGGTCGTGTCGCTGCCGCCGCGTCCCAGCGTGGTGATGTTGGAATCGTCGTCGATTCCCTGAAAGCCAGCGGCGATGACGATCCGCCCCGCTTCGAGCGCCTTTCGCATCCGGACGGTGGAAATCGAGCGAATGCGGGCTTTGGTGAACGTGTTGTCGGTGACGATGCCGATCTGGGCACCGGTCATGCTGATCGCTTCGCTGCCGAGCTTTTGGACCGCCATCGCCATCAGAGCGACCGACTCCTGTTCGCCGGTCGACAGGAGCATGTCCATTTCGCGAGCCGGCGGAGCGTCGGTGATTTCGCGGGCGAGGTCGATGAGTTCGTCGGTTTTATGGCCCCGGGCACTCACGACGACCACCACCTGATGTCCCGCTTCGCGGGCGAGAACGGCGCGTTTGGCGGCGGCCAAAATCTTCTCGGCGGTCGCGACGCTGGTGCCGCCGAACTTCTGAACGATAACCGACATGAACTGCGATCCTGAAGACGAATCCCGGGGGATCCCGCCCCGATGTGAGTCGAACGGCGCTCCTGGGAGAGCGAAACAGTCAGGATAGCGGGAAATGGCAGAAAGTGGCAACCGGCCCGGCATGGGGGATGTCGGCTTTGTAGCGACGACGCTCCGCGGCGTCGCTCCGGTTGTGGTTCCCGCGAAGCGGATCCACAATCGGCTGTCGCAAACACGCGACCGAATTGCTTAAAACAACCCCCCCCGTGCCGATTACGCCGTGCATTCCGCAACAGCGACCCGATCCCGGCGGTCGCTGACTTGCCGACCACTGGCTTCCGGAGCGGTGGCCGACGCGGGAATCTCGGCGGGAAGCATTTCGCCACGGGAGATCCGGCAATCCTGGGGGGCTTCAATCCCCAACCGAATCCGTTTCCCTTCGATCGCCAGCACGACCAGTTCGATGCCACCGTCGATCAGAATCTTCTCGCCCACTTTGCGACTGAGAACCAACATGATTGCACTCCTCCTTGATGTAAAGCAGCCGGTCTGGCTGTTGGGACACTGAGTTTGCCGTGAAGACATCCGAATCACCACGATCGCCACGATATGCAACCAGCGTGCCAATCGGCTGGATTGTCTGTGTGTTTTGTTCCTAAAGTATTCTGATGAAACGAGTTGCGGATGTGCATGGCGGTCGCACCGAGCGGGTCTGCTGAATTGTCAGATTGGCAGAATGACTGTGGGCCGTTTCACATCTTGAGTCGAATTTGCACGTGCCAGCGCAAATTGAGTCACTTTTACAATGCCACTTTTCCCGAAAAACGCCAACGTGTCTCGACAGTGGAGTATACTAATGTATGCATTTCAGGCAGCCGAAATAAAGACGTTTGCTTGGTAGGACGGGTCTCTGGCCCGTCCACCCCAAATGGCGGTTTGTGTTCCGTTTCAGGCGTTACCCCCCTCGGGACGGGTCAGAGACCCGTCCTGCGACGGCCGGCGACCAACGTCTGAATTTGGGCCGCGTGGAGTATAGAATGGGGATCTGCGGAATGTTCCGCGTCCCCTGGATCGGCCCTGCTGGAATCTGCCCGTCATGACCTTCTGCACCCGTTCGCGAACTCACATCAGGTCGCTGGTCTCTTGGATTGCCGTCTGCGGCGTGGCGCTTTTCGCGACCTCCCGACTTTGGGCCGACGACGAGTTTCCACCCGAACTTGTGAAATTTCAGGCCCGCGCCGGCAATCCTGTGTTCACCGGTACCGGAACCGACACCTGGGACATCAAAATCCGCGAACGGGGGTGGATCGTCAGAGAGGGCGATACCTGGCGGATGTGGTATTCGGGCTACGACGGAACCCGAACGAACCCGGTTCGGCTGGGATACGCGACCTCGCCCGACGGTTTCACCTGGACCCGCCACGCCGACAATCCGCTCCATCCCGACCTGTGGATCGAAGATATGATGATCGTTCGCGACCAGGAGGATTGGTACATGTTCGCCGAGGGGAAGGGCGATCAACCGCAGTGGTTCACCTCGCGCGACGGAATCACCTGGGAACGCCGGGGCACGCTGGACGTTCGGAAGACCGACGGCACCCCGGTTCCCCCCGGCCCCTTGGGAACGCCGACCGTCATTCGCACCAAAGCGGGCTGGAACCTGTTGTATGAGCGGAGCGATGCGGGGATCTGGCTCGCCCGGTCACCCGACCTCAAAGTCTGGACCAACGTGCAGGACGAACCGGTGATCGCACGCGGCCCCGAGGAGTACGACACCCAAATGGTCGCCCTGAACCAGGTGGTTCCGTACAAGGGAAAATACTACGCGTACTACCACGGCACTCGAACCCCCCAGCGCCCCCGGTTATGGACCACCAATGTGGCCGTCTCAACCGATCTGGTTCACTGGAAGAAATACCCGGGCAACCCCCTGTTTCCCGAGGCGGAGAACAAGTCGAGCGGCATCCTCGTCCACGACGGACACCGCTTCCGGCTGTATACGATGCACGAGAAGGTGGATGTTCACTTCGCGGACGTGACAAACTGATGCTCGCCCGGCCGCACCGTCAACACCGGGCAGCCCGCTTTCCTGACGACCTTCTCGGCGACGCTTCCCAGCAGAACGTGGGGCAAGCCGGTCCGGCCGTGCGTACTCATCACAATCAGGTCGATGCCGGCATCCGCCGCGTAGCGTACGATTTCGACATACGGAGATCCGGTCCGCGTCGCGCGGATGATTTTCTTTCCCTTGGCCCACGACTCATCGGGAACGGTCAGCAGCATCCGTTGGGCGCTTTGCTCGATCTCGGCGACGTTGAGGGCCGGGATCGCGAACATCGCCCCCGGTTCGGGCATCACCAGAGTCAGGTCTTGCAGCACGTACAAGACGTGCAACTCGGCATCGAACTGGTCGGCGAAGGCGCAGGCGTAGTCCTGAACTGACCGAGCGTTCTGGCTGAAATCGGTCGGGAGCAGGATCTTTTTCAGGCGTATCATCACACTCTCGCTTGGAACCGGGTGACGGAAACAAAACAGCCCCGGCTCGCCAACAAAGGCGGGCCGGGGCTGTCTTGGCCGACGACGAACAACCCTCCATGAGCCGCTCGTGACATCGCTGGTTGCTATTGTCGCGTCGTAACTCGCGGCCGTCAACCAGTGACGACCGGAAGACTCACTCCGTTCCCATCATCGAGAGGGGGCGGTTCAACCGCACTTTCTGGGGCGATGGAAAACGCCGGTTGGAATCGTCGCAGTCGCAGGCTGTTGGTGACCACCGAAACGCTCTCCATCGCCATGATCGCGCTGGCGATCATGGGACTGAGCAGCATTTTCAGAATCGGGTAGAGCGCCCCCGCCGCCAGCGGAATCGCCAGCACGTTGTAGATGAACGCGAAAAACAGGTTCTGGCGGATGGTTCGCAAGGTCCTGCGTGACAGTTCGATCGCCGTCACCACCCCCGACAGATCGCCGCGTAACAGGGTCACGTCGGCCGCATCGAGCGCCACATCCGACCCGGTCCCCATCGCGATGCCGACGTCGGCCTGGGCCAGCGCGGGGGCGTCGTTCACACCATCCCCCACCATCGCGACCTTGAAGCCAGCCCGTTGTCGATCGGCGACGCGAGCCGCCTTGTCCGCGGGCAACACGCCGGCCCACACTTCGTCGATCCCCACCTCCCGCGCGACCGCCCGGGCCGTCCGCTCGTCGTCGCCCGTCAGCATGATCACCTGCAGCCCCATCCGCCGCAGTTGCTCGATCGCCGGTTTCGAACCGGGTTTGACCGCGTCCGAGACACCAACCACTCCCGCGATCACTCCCCCAACGGCGACATAGACGGCGGTCTGCCCTTCCCCCGCCATACGCTCGGCCTCCTGGATCAGGCGACCGGGTGCGACTCCCAGTTCGGTCAATAACGCCAGATTCCCGACCTGGACGCGAACGTCACCGGCGGTCGACGCCACGACCGCGCTGACTCCTTTTCCTTCAATCGAATTGAATTCGACCGGAGGGACGACATCCAATCCCAATTGCCGGGCGGATTGAACGATCGCCTCTCCCACAGGATGTTGCGACCGCAGCTCGGCACACGCCGCCAGACGCAACATCTCGCGACGATTGAAGCCGGCGGGGAGCAAAGTACCGTCCTTTTGCGATTCGCTCACCGTACCAGCAGCCGAACAAATCGCTTCAACCACACTGGGCCGCCCCATCGTGATTGTTCCTGTTTTGTCGAGGACGACCGTGTCGACTCGGCAGGCGGTTTCCAGGGCGGCTCCGGTTTTGATCAACACTCCCAGTTCGGCGCCGCGTCCGGTTCCGACCATGATCGCCGCCGGGGTCGCCAAACCCAAAGCGCACGGACAGGCGATGATCAGCACGCTGATGCCGCAGGTGAGTCCCATGCGAAACCCCTCCCCGGTCGGCCCCAATATCCACCATCCGAGAAAGGTGATGATCGCGATCAACAATACCGCCGGCACAAACCACGAGCTGACCAGGTCCGCCAGTCGGGCAATGGGTGCTTTGGAGCCTTGCGCTGTCCGCACAAGCTGGACGATTTGGGCGAGAACCGTCTCCGAACCGACCTTGTCGGCACGAAACCGAAAGCTGCCGGTGCGGTTGAGTGTCCCCCCGACGACACGCCCACGAGCCGACTTTTCGACGGGGGCGGGTTCGCCAGTCAGCATCGATTCGTCGACCCGACTGCGGCCATCGACCACCACGCCGTCGGCGGGAACCCGTTCGCCCGGCCGCACGACCACCAGGTCGCCCACCGCGACGTCGGTGATCGGAACCTGCGTTTCGACGTCGTTTCGCACCACGGTGGCGAACCGGGCCTGCAACCCCATCAGTTTGCGAATCGCCTGCGACGTTCGGCCGCGGGCCCGCTCTTCCAGCAGACGCCCGAGCAGGACGAAAAACGTGATCGTGGCGGCGGCTTCGTAATAGACAGGGGACATCGGTGGGTGGCCCGCGTCCGTCGCACCCGCCGACCCGTGCAGCTCGGGTAACAGGGGCCGCATCGCTTCGGGAAACAGCGTCGCCGCGAGGCTTGCAAGGAATGCCGAGCCGGTCCCGAGAGCGATCAGCGAATCCATGTCGGCGGTTCCCCGCTTCAGGTTCCGCCACGCCCCGACAAAAAACGAACCACCACACCAGAAGACGACGGGGGTGGTGAGGATCAGCAACACCCAGTCCCGACCGGGAAACATGAGGTCGGCCATGCTGATGACCGCCACGGGAATCGCGAGGATGCCGGCGATAATCAACCGTCGCAGATGTGCCTTGAGTTCGGCCGACCAGGGTTCCGATTCGCTGGCCTGTGCGCGAGTCGCGTCGTCAGCGGGCGAATCGGTCGCAGGGGCCTTCAGCCAGTCGAACGCCGAAATGGGGCGCGCCTGATAGCCGGCGTGATCGACCGCCCGCTGGAGTTCCGCGACATCAATTCCAGCGGCGACGGTCGCGACACGCGCTTCGTGCGTCGCGAGGTTGACGACGACGCGTTCCACACCAGGAACGACGGCAATCGCCTTCTCAACCCGCGCGACGCAGGCGGCACAGTGCAGCCCATCGATCGCGAACAGCAGATCGGACGCGGGAACGGCGGAGGGAGCTTGCGACATGTGCGCCTCAAAAGGGGTCCACGAATTGTAGGGAGGGGTCGCCCCGGGAGGTAAGGCTGCCGTGGATTCTTCGTGAGGTCGAAGATGTGGCGTCAACGCAGACCCGCGCCCGTCAGGAAGCGGTGAACGGCAACCGCTTCCTGACGGGCGCGGCTCGGATTCAGGTCGCTTTGTACGGGCACTCCACTCACTTCGAGTCTTTGTGTAGAATTCACGGCACCGTTGACGTCACCCATTACCGAGCCTGCGCGGGCATTCACTATTCCCGCTGCTCGTCGCTGATCGATCGCCATGACCACCGCGCCCACAGATTTCAAGATGATCCCCGGGCAGACCGAACTCGATTCGATCGAGCGCGATCTGCGGTTTCATCCCACGAGGAACGACTCGCCGAGTTCGCTGACGGCCGCCCAGGTTGAGCAGTTCAATCGCGACGGATACGTGCGAGGTCTGCCTATTTTCAACCCGGAGGAAGCGACCGAGATTCGCACGTATTTTGACAATCTGCTGGCGAAAGTTCTGGCCGCTGGCGGAGACAGCTATTCCATAAGCACGGCCCACGCCCGTTACGGACGGGTCTATGACCTGCTGACTCATCCCCGCATTGTCGCCTGCGTGAAGGATCTTCTGGGGGAAAACGTGATCGCGTGGGGGTCACACTTTTTCTGCAAGATGCCGCACGATGGCAAAGCGGTCGCCTGGCACCAGGACGCCAGTTACTGGCCTCTCACGCCGTCCAAAGCGGTCACCGTCTGGCTGGCGATCGATGACGCCGACGTGGAAAACGCCTGCATGCGGTTCATCTCCGGATCACACCATTTCGGCCATCTCACGTATCGCCCCAGCAGCCCGGGGGATCACAACGTTCTCAATCAGTCGATCGACAACCCGGAACAGTACGGCCAACCGGTCGACGACGTGTTGAAAGCGGGAGAAATCTCGATTCACAGCGATCTGTTGCTGCATGGATCCGAGGCGAACGAATCGGATCGGCGGCGTTGCGGGCTGACCTTGCGCTACTGTGCGGCGGATGTCCGCGCCCATATGGACTGGAGTCTGAAGGGTGTGATCGTGAGCGGCAGCGACCCCAGCGGCCATTGGGGAAATCGGGCTCGTCCCGCGAGTGACTGATCGCGGCATACCAAAATCCGTTCCATTCTTGTTTCGCCACGCAGGTCTTTCAGCGGCCTGTTCGACGTCGTCGTCCGTTCGGCTTCAACCGGTGGCGAACGCGAACCGTGAAGTGGGTGCGCCCATGGTTTTCGATGCCCGACTTTCTGTTGTTTTCCCATGGCAAGAATCCCTCGAAAGCTGGGTTGGCTCCGACCGAGGTCGGAGTCTATCCTGGCATCAACCGCTGGTTTCGTCATTTAACGCCACGCGTGTGTATTGGGTCACGCGACTTGTCGACTGATGGATATCCCCGATTCGTCGCACTGGTCACCGCGACGACGACTCCTCGACTCACAACCCCCGCCCTGACGAGAATCCGTTCTGCCGCCCAGAGGTGCCCGATGAGTATCGCCCCGCTGTTGATTTTGCTCGTGGCCCTTCCCGTCGCCACCGACGAACGGCCGCTGCCCGAGCGCTGGACTTTGGAACACCTCCCCGGCGCACTTCCCAACCTGCCCGAATCCCTGTTCGACACGACTTGGGGGCATCTGCCTCCCCGGTCGCGAACTGGCCGCGGACACTCCGTTTTCCTCACATTCCGCCGATCCCGCGGTGCCGAGTCGGCGGAGGTCGAATGGCGGCAAATCGTGCATCGTAGTGCCGGAAAACCGGATCAGGAACAGTCCCGAACTCTGCCGCTGCGCGTCGAGAAGTCCCTGCTGGAATTTGGTGGCAGCCTGCGCACGGCGGTTGTTCACGACGACGTTCTCATTCTAAATGCGGGTGTCCCCGTCGGCGATCGGACATGGTACCTTGTGTTCAGCGAAACCTTTAGCGACGACAGAATCCGTGTCCAAGAGTACCTCTTTGAGTTTGGAGACGATCCCCGGACCGTGGACAGCGGAAGGGTAGTGGTGCAGCACGCCAGCAACGTGTTCCCGGACCACAAACCAAAGAAATGGACGCAGTCCGCCACGTTTACGATTGATAAGACGCGGGACGGTTATCGGACCTTCGTTTTGAAGAGCCTCACCGAGGACGCGAAGTCGAGAACGAATCTGCCGAGGTTTCTATTGCGGACCGATCGGCCGTACCTCGCGCTCAATGAGCCGCATGAAGCCGTCATCGAGTATCGTCCGCAGAAGTAGGGCGGCCGACGCATCAGAAACGGCATGAATTCCTGAGGCGTCATCTTAGAAAGTCAAGCCGACGCCCCGAAAGAAAACCACCCCGTCCCGAGAAAAAAACAAACGTGGCGGGGGAACCGACCGACGCGGATTGGTGATCCCGTCGGACACCGAGATCGATCATTTCTTCTCGATCCGCGTGCTGTTCCCTTCCATGCGGAACATCGCAACGCCCTGCTTGTCTTGCGCGAGAACTTTCCAATCGAGTTTTCCGCTCTCTTGGAATTGGTACTGGCTCGTCACCTTGAAGTCGTTTGGTTCGACGCCGGTCCAAAGCAGCGTTTGTGATACTTCGTCCCAGCGACCGGTCGATTCGTTGGCCTGGCCCAGCGAATTGAACCACCAGCCGCGATAGTTCCGCTTGTCGGCGTCGAAGGTGAGCAGCATTGTGGCCGTGGACTTGTCCGAGTGCTGAGCTCGCTCACGGATGAACCGTCCGCCCAGTTCGCGCGTGGAGATCGACTCGGCCGAACCACGTTTCTCTTCGGGAGTCCATACGGCCTTCGGCAGGCGATACTCGCTTCGCCAGGTGCCCAGGTATCGGTCGAGGACTTTCAGTTCCGCCGATCGGTCGCTGAAGTCCGTCGCCGTCACCACAGGCTTCGGTGTCGTGGCGGCGTCCTTGCGGAGTGTGTTCAGGCCGCTCATTTCCCCGACGGAATTCCTGTCGCGATCGGTGAATCGGAACTTCCAGCGCTCTTTGCCCGCCATCGAGAAATCGGCCGTGACCGTGGAACGGGCACCGCTGGCGTCCGGGCGGGTCACTGAGGTCATCGTGGACGACTTCGCATCCCAAGTCAGCTCGGCTTCGCTGATCGAGCCGGTCGAAAGAAAAGTCCAACTCCGATAGGTTTTCCTGGTCGTGTCGAACGTGAACAGCGTCAGGATCTCGACACGGTTCTTCCCATTGTCGGACAGCATGACGCCGGTCTGTTCGACAAACCGTCCCCCCACAATCCATCGAGCCGTCGATTCACTCTCCGTGAATTCGTTGTTCGCAAACACCACGTCCCAAGTCCCGACGTAATTCTGCAACGCCTGAAGTTCAGGGACATCCTTGGCCGGCCCAGCGTCTTCCGCATTGGTCACTGACTGGCTGACAACGACCGCCAGAAAAAAACTCACTGCCAGAAGTTGTTTCATCGACGGGACTCCAGGAAGACGAAGGTAAACGGCCTGTGGAAGCTGTTTCGGGGAGCCGTGCCCGTCAGGAAGCGGTATCAAACTCCCGCTTCCTGACGGGCGCGGCTCCGTCACAATGTCTCATCCCGGACCGCGTGGAGTATAACCAAGCTGCGGAGTCCCACCGGGATGGCACGGCTGTTGTTCAACCCACCCCGCCGCTTCGTTGCAGAACGCCGCAAGAGAGATTATCTCAAGTTGCCGCGGCGTTGTCACGCCGTTTTCGGCACTCGAGCATCGGCGCTATTCTGCCGACCAACCGGAATTCCCCGTTCGAACTCGAATCAAGGTGGACTATGAGCAAATCCGTCCCGAAAGCGCCCCCCGACAAGGTGGCGCTTTATGAAGCCGTCCTGGCGACGATCCCCGAAATCGAGCGCAAGGGCGCGACAATGCCGTACACCGCGGTGAACGGGAATATGTTCAGTTTTCTGACTCCGGAGGGGTCCCTCGCGCTCCGATTGCCCGAGGCGGAACTGGCGACGTTTCTCCAGCGACAGCAAACGACCCTGTGCGTCCAGCACGGCGTCGTGATGAAGGAATACGCTCTCGTCCCCGCAGCCTTGCTGGAGAACACGCGAGAACTCGCGAAATTCCTGGAGATCAGCCATCGGTACGCCTCTTCACTGAAAGCCAAGCCGACCACCAGGAAGAAAACCACCCCGTCCGGAAAAAAGAATGAACGTGGCGACGGAACAAAATAGCGGCAATCGACGGAATCGCCCGCATGGCGAATGCGGTCTGTGTCCGGGAATTCCGAACCGCGCCCCGGGAGTCAGCGATTAGCCGCTACCGCTGTCTGGCGGCATCGGGTAGAATCACCCGTGCCGCGCGGTCGATTGAGATTTCGCGGTGCCAATTCGAATTGTCGGACGACATGAGACAGCGCAATCCAGCGAGTTCTGGCGGGCGCGATCGAGAGTAAGCCGACGCGTCACATGCCCCAGTGGGCCTGTGGTGCGTCGGCTTTTTTCGTTGGTGGGTCGCGCGACAACCCCGATTGGCGACGACGATCCATCTGAGTTTCCACGATCCAGGAGAATGTGATGCGAACACGACGAAGCGGTTTCAAGGCGTTGACCATCGTGCTGGGGGGCCTGTTGGCCGCTGTGATGATTTCCAGCACCAGTTCTGCGGTCGACATCATCGACGACCCGATGCAGATCGATGAACGGGCCGCACAGCTCATTCAGTCTTCGAATTCACTCTGCTGGGAGATGCACCGCTTTCACCAACGGCAACCGGACTTTCGCGAGTCATACCAGGCGACCAAAGAAATCTGGTCGAGGGCCCGGCAGTTGCGCGACGCTCTGCGCTCTGGTACCGTGGAAACCGAAATTCTGGTAGAAAACATGACTCAGATCGATGAGATCTTTTCTCAGGTCGAAACCTCGGTGTCGAAGTGGGGGAATGGCGATCGGTCGCTCGTCGCTCCGAACAGCGGACCGGTTCAGAGAACCGTGGTGACGCCGGGGGTGGAGATCGACATTCCGTTCGTCGGAATCGTCGGGGGTGGATCGCGGGTCATGGTCACCGAAGAGGGGCCGCCGTTGTTGGAGCGCCGTCGGCTGCACCCGAACTCGCGCGGCAGCAAACGGAGCCTCGAGCGGGAAGTCGCCGCCGTGAAGGTCGCGCTCAGTTACCTGTTGGAAGACGCCGGTGTGACCGATCCAGCGGTCGTACACGCCGCCGACGCTCCGGAACCCGCCGTTGAGACCTCGGAACCTCCCCGACCCGATGCTGAGTTGGTCAAGCCGGGCAAGGTCGAGGCACCGGCACCGATTAAGCCGCGCGTCCCCGCTGTGCGAAAGTAGCGGACGGCGTTCCTACGACGCCGCGGTCTGGACATCTTCGGCAGATTTGAGTGGAGACAGATTGAAACGCCGCATCGAAAACAAACCGCGGCGCAGCCGCCGCCCCCCCTCTCCCCGCGCACGACATTGCACAGCAGACTCAATTTCACTGCGGGAAAGGGGCCGGGGGTGAGGGGGACACCCATCGTCGGTAACGACTCCGCTTTGGGTAACGCCCTGTTTGCCATTTACCCGCATCACCCCTCATCCGGCCTGCCGGCCACCTTCTCCCCGAAAGCGGTGAGAAGGATCCGATTCAAGCCGAGTTGCGTAACCCCCCCCCCTCCCCGCGCGCCAGCGGCGGTTAACCACCAGTCTCCTTCATCCGCAGGAGCGTCGTCGCGACATGTGGCGGACGGCGTTCCTACGACGCCGCGGTCTGGATGTCTTCGGCAGAGTTGAGTGGAGACAGATTGAAACGCCGCATCGGAAACGCCTGCTCGCACGACGATCGGGGTCAAACCCGTCGTCATCGCTCCCATACGTTTGTCGCGCCGTGCCCTCGGTATGGAATCCTGGTCACCGAATATATCTTCCGCCACGAACGAGCAGGGGGTCGCAAGTGCCGCCGGCAGCCGGCGCAGTTCCGATCCGTTTTCGTGCCAGAAGACGCCAGTCTTCGGGAGTCGTCACCCGCTACTTCAACTGCCGCCACAAAAACGTGTACGCCAGCGACGACATGAACGCCTCCTGTTTGTTGTCGGCCGCTCCGCCGTGACCTCCTTCGATGTTCTCGAAGTACAGCACGTTGTGCCCCTGAGACTTCATCTTTGCCACCATCTTGCGGGCGTGGCCGGGATGCACCCGATCGTCGCGGGTGGATGTCGTGAACAGAGTTCGCGGGTACTTCGTCTTCGCGGTGAGATTGTGGTAAGGCGAAAACGTGCGGATGAATTCCCATTCTTCTGACACGTCGGGATTGCCATACTCGGCCATCCAGCTCGCCCCGGCCAGCAGTTTGTTGAACCGCCGCATGTCCAGCAGTGGCACCTGACAAACCACCGCGCCAAACAGATCGGGTCGGCGGGTCAGCATGTTCCCCATCAACAGCCCTCCATTGCTGCCCCCCATCGTCCCCAGGTGCGCGGGGGAGGTGATCTTCCGCCGAATAAGATCCTCGGCGACCGCGATGAAGTCTTCATACGCCTTATGCCGATTCCGCTTGAGCGCCGCCTGATGCCATTTCGGTCCGAACTCACCACTGCCGCGGATGTTGGCGACCACGTACACTCCCCCCGCCTCCAGCCAGGCGGCTCCCACCTTGGGCTGATATCCGGGGGTCATCGAGATTTCAAATCCCCCGTAGCCATACAACAGTGTGGGGTTCTTTCCGTCCAGCGCCAGTGTCCGCCGGGAGACCTGAAAGTAGGGGACTCGCGTTCCGTCGGCGGACACCGCTTCGTATTGGGCGACGTTGAGGCCTTCGGCGTCGAAGAATCGCGGATTCTCCTTGATCTTTTCCGCAGGCCCCTTGCCAACCGTTCCCAGAAAGAGGCTGGTCGGGGTGAGATAGTCGGTGACGGTCATGAAGTAATCGTCCGACTCATCGGAATCGACACTTCCCACGCTGACACTGCTGAGTTTTGGCGCTCCGGGAAGTTCCTCCCGAGTCCACTTGCCGTCCTTACGGGTCAGCACGTACAGCCGATTTCGGACGTTGTCGAGTTCGTTCAGGATCAGGTGGTTTCGCGTGTGATCGTAGTCGGCGAGCGACTTCCGGTCGGTCGGCTCAAACAGCACATCGAACGCGCGATCTCCTTTCAGGAATGCTTCGAGATCACATGCCAGAAGCGCACCAGCAGGATACTTCTTCCCTCCCACCTCCCAAGGCGATCGCAACTCGAGAAACAAGAGATCGCGGTCGGACGAAACTTTCGCGTCGTCGGGCTTTTCAATCTTGATCAGTATTCCGTCACGACGCAGGAACACTTCGCTGGTCCAGAACGTGACCGTGCGCCAAATCCAGTCCTGCTCAAATCCCTTCTGTTGTGAGCGTCTCCCCGAGACCGAGACGTCTCCCGCCTGGCCCTCGAACACCAGCGGAGCGTCCGCCACTTTTGTGCCTCGTTTCCATTCGCGAACCGTGCGTGGATATCCTGAATCGGTCAGCGACCCCTCCCCGAGATCGGTGCCGACAAACACGCTGTCCCGGTCGCGCCAGGCGATGCTGGTTTTCGCCTCTGGAAGGACGAATCCCTCGGGAACGAAACTCTTGGTCGTGACGTCGAATTCTCGGGTCACGGTCGCGTCGGCCCCGCCACGTGATAGGGACAACAATACGCGGTCGTAGGTGGGTTTCAGAAACGCCGTTCCCTTGAGAACCCAGTTCTCCCCTTCCTGTTTCGCGAGTTCGTCGAGGTCAAGGACGGTCTCCCATTTCGGTTCCGCCTTGCGGTATTCGTCGAGTGTGGTTCGCCGCCACAGGCCCCGGCGATTTTTCGCGTCGCGCCAAAAATTGTAATAGAACTCCCCCGCCTTCGTGACCATCGGAATCCGCGCGTCGGAGTCGAGGATCTTTAAAATCCGCTCGTTGATTGACTGGAATTGCCCGGTCGCCGTCAGCTCGGCGGTGCTTTCGGCATTCAATTCCTTCACCCAGTTCAGCGGCTTTTCACCCAGAACCTCTTCGAGGTACTGAAACGGGTCTTTCTCGTCGTCGGCGAACACAGGGGCGGCGGCGGTCATCAGCAGTCCCACAAGCAGGTACCGGAACATGCACAGTCTCCAGAATCGATGGACCCAAATTCCGGGCCATGGATTTGAGTGAATCCAAGAGTCAGACGGAATGTCAGAGTAGCGGTTCGAGCGGGTTTGGTAAACGGAACAAGGCGACGTGGCGGCGACAGGGGAAAACTTGACCGTGACATTTCTTCCTCCCCGCGGTATAAATTGGTGGAACGGATCGGAAATCGCCGACGCGTTTTTTGGCGGCGGGCGGTTCGTTCGCTGTTCCGAGTTCATTCCGTCCTGCGCGGAATTCAATTCACCCCGGTTTTTTCAGGAGTTCCTCAAGATGAAGCGTACCACTTCGTTGCTGGCGCTGGTCGCCAGTTGTTTCGTGTTGACCGGTCTCGCCGCCGCCGCTGTGAAGCTCGACGGAATCAAGTGCCCGGTTTCCGACAAGGCGGTCAAGGAAGATCAGTCGGTTGATCACAACGGCGGCAAGGTTTACCTCTGCTGCGGTGGCTGCCCCGACGCCTTCAAGAAAGACGTCAAGAAGTACACCCCCAAGGCCAACCACCAGTTGGTCGCCACGGCCCAGGCCAAGAACAGCAAGTGCCCGTTCTCGGGTGGTGACCTCAACGACGAAGCCGAGCTGACCATCGGCGGTGCCAAGGTCAAGTTCTGCTGCAACAACTGCAAGGGGAAGGCTGAAAAGGCCAAGGGTGACGAACAACTGTCACTGGTCTTCGGCGAAGACGCCTGGAAAAAAGGCGACTTCAAGGTCAGCAAGAAGTAGAACCCGGCATCGCGTCCGGTAAGCGGAACGGAAGCCAGGAATCCGGTGAGTTGTGGAATCAAGCCGCGGTGTCTTCCTTCGGGAAACGCACCGCGGCTTGATGTTTTTACGGGAGGAGAGCATTCACATGGCGAATTCAGGCAAGGTGTTGTCGGTCGGACAATGCAGTTTTGACCACGGGTCGATTTCCCGGTTTTTAAAGCAGTCCTTCGGGGCGACCGTCATGGCGGCCGACACGTTGACCGACGCCGTCGAACAGATCGGCCGCGAGACCTACGACCTGATTCTCGTGAATCGAATTCTTGATGCGGACGGTAGTGAGGGCTTGCAGCTTCTGAAGATGCTCCCCGAGGGGGTCACTCCTCCGCCCGTCATGCTGGTTTCGAATTACCCCGACGCACAAGCGCGGGCGGTGAGTGCGGGCGCGGTCCCGGGGTTTGGTAAGAGTTCGCTGCAAACGCCCGCGACGGTCGAACTTTTGCGGCGATATCTGGGGTAGTCGCGAGAGGGCGAAAACCCTCGTGAGCAATCGGAGTCGCGACCTGCGACCGGCGACGTGTGATGTCAAGGAACCGGGTCACGGGAG
>CAMATH010000001.1 GCA_945860955.1 Planctomicrobium piriforme | reverse complement strand
GCACCGAAGAACACGCCGATTTCGACAGCATTCGCGATATTCATGAGAACCGCTCCGGCGCGAGCATCGCGCACAGCAGGTAGGCGAACAACCCGCACGCGAGCAGCGTCGCCAGGAGATAGACAGGGTCCATAGGGCACACCGTGGTTGAGACAGAACACACACCGCGCCGCCGACTGAGGCGGCGCGGTTCTGTGTTCCTGAATTCAACGTTATCCCGGTCGCTGTAAAATGGGGGTATGGAGTTTCGAGCGGCGCGTAAATAATGTGTAAATGCGGTGATTGTGTTGCGGACGACTCGTCACCGGAATTCTCGTCTCGAAGTCATCCTCGCGGCAATTCCCTGGGCTTGCCCGGTGAAGACTTCATGTCGAGGACTTCCCGCACTTTGCGGGCGAGTCCGATCGGGCTGAATGGTTTTTGCAGAAACGCCTCGACCCGATCCGTGACATCGGAGCGCAGGAAGACATCATCCGTAAAGCCGCTGATATACAGAACTCGCAGGCCGGGCAGTCGCGACTGCAAGTTCTCCGCGAGTTGTCGCCCTCCCATCCCGGGCATCATCACGTCGGTCACCAAAAGGGCGATTGGTTCTGTCGCGGTTTCCGACAGCTCGATCGCATCGGCACCGCTTCCCGCTTCCAGAACCTTGAATCCCTGAAGTTCCAATGCCCGCCGGGCGATGGTCCGGACCGCAGCTTCGTCTTCAACCAGGAGAATCGTCTCTGTCCCCTGATTCCGCAGTTTCGAGGGTTTGTTGTCAGGCACAGGGGGTTCTTCCACAACCGTCGGCAGGTGAATGGTGAATGTGGTTCCCCGGCCGACTTCGCTTTCGACGGAGATCGCCCCTCCCGCCTGCTGGACCACGCCATGCACAACGGCGAGACCAAGTCCGGTTCCTTTTCCCACCCCTTTCGTCGTGTAGAACGGCTCAAAGATCCGACTTTTCACCGCGTCGGACATGCCCGCCCCGGTATCGATAAATTTCACCTCGGCGAACTGACCCGGGATCAGCTCGGGCGACGCCGTCAAATCTTCCTCCGTCAGTGTCACGTCGCGCGTGGTGATCGTCACCCGCCCTCCGTCGGGCATCGCATCGCGGGCGTTGAGGACCAGGTTCATGATCACCTGCTCCAATTGCCCGGGGTCCGCTTTGACTTTGCCCAGCCCGGGGTCGGCGATGATGTCGAGTGCCACATTGTCGCCGATCAGTCGGCGCATCATGTCGGCGGTTTCGTCCACCAGCAGATTGAGATTGAGAATTCGAGGTTCGACCATCGCCTGTCGGCTGAAATCGAGAAGTTGCCGGGTGAGCCGGGCGGCCCGTTTGCCAGCGTCTTGAATCGCCTCGACCGATTCCCGTCCCCGTTCTTCAAGCGGGAAGTCCAGCAACAACAATTCCGCGAAGCCATTGATGACCGTGAGCAAATTGTTGAAATCGTGCGCCACGCCTCCCGCCAGTCGACCCACCGCCTCCATTTTCTTCGACTGTTGGAACTGCGCCTCCAGTCGCTTGCTCTCGGTGATGTTCTGTTTGATGCCGATCATCCGAGTGGGAATCCCCGCGTCATCGCAATACACCCGGCCCATGTCGTGGATCCAGCGCAACTCCCCATTGGGAAGGATGACTCGCAATTCGCACGAGAACCCGCCACGCTCGTCGATTGCGCGGTCGACTTCCGTTTGAGTCCGGTTGACGTCGTCGGGATGCACTAGCCGCATAAACGCTGCGCGATCGCTGGCGATCTCCTCTCCCCCCAGAATTGTATGGCATTCCAGCGAGCGAACGACACGATTGGTGAGGAGATCCCAGTCCCAGGTTCCCATCTGGGTCGCCGACAGCGCGAGTTGCAGCCGCTCGCGACTCTCGGCGAGAACCTGCTCACGCTCTCTCCGAGCCTGGATGCTGCGACTGATTCCCACAAGCCCGACAACTTCCCCGGTGTGATTCCGCAACGGCGCTTTGATCACCTCCCGCCAGATGTCCGTTCCGGTGTGGTCGCGGGCGATCTCTTCGCATTCGAGAATCGACCCTTCCTCCATGAGCCGCTGGTCAGCGGCATGATAGGTTTTGGCGTGTTCCTCGGTAAAAATTCCAAACGCGTCTTTGGTGGTGAGTTCACCCTCGGTCTCCGCCCCGGCGAATTTCAGAAAGGCCTGATTGCAAAGCGTATAGCGCCCAGAACGATCTTTGGCAAATACGACGTCGGGGATCGCGTCGATGATCGTTCGCAGCAATGTCCGCTCGTCGCGCAAGGACTGTTCCGCCTGCTTCTGATCCTCAATATCGGTGCAGGTGCCGTACCAGGTTGTGATCGTTCCGGTGGCGTCGCGCGACGGAACCATGCGAACAATGTGCCAGCGATAGACGCCATCGGCGCGTCGAATTCGGAACTCCAGATCCCGGGGTTGCCCCGTGGTCAGGATTTCGGTCCATGTGCCGAGTGCTGGTTCCCGATCCTGGGGGTGAATCACGCGTTCCCAAAACCATCCGGTGAATTGGTCGACATCCAGTCCGGAATACTCGGTCGCCCGCTGATTCAGGTGGTTCAACCCACCATCCGGGCCGGCGACCCAGACGATTTGGGGGATCGCGTCGGCGAGTTCGCGAAACCGCCGCTCGTTGTCGCGAATCTCCTCCTCAGCCCGTTTTCGATCCGTGATGTTGGTGTGTGCGACAACCACTCCTCCGGTGTGATGACCCAACGGGGTCACCGTCATCAGGAACCAGCGACGCTCGGTCGGAGAGTGGCAGGGGTACTCGAGCTGTACGCGTTCCTGGTCTCCTCTCAGCACCGCGCGGATTCCCTCCCCCGCCACGCGCGCATCGGTCACACCCGCCCGAGCGCTCGAATCGCAGACGGCAAGGTAGTTGCTTCCGACGTCGGTCCGCGGCGCGGGGCCGTGCGTCGAAGCGTTGCATCTGGCGAACACCCGCCACGATTCATTGACCGAGGTGATTGTCCCTTCGGGATCGAGAACCGCGATATGGGCCGGCATGGAATCGAGTACACCGCGAGCCAGCGACTCTTGTTCCCTTAGGATCTCCTGTTCTCGTTTCCGTTCGGTGATATCGCGGGCGATTCCAATCACTCCCAGGATCTCGCCGTTCGCATCCCGGTACGGGCATTTCGTCGTCAAATACGTGCGGGTCACACCCGCCGCAGTCCTTTCTCCTTCTTCGGTTTCCATCCGTCCCGACGCGATAATTCGCAGATCGCCGTCGCGGGATTTCCGAGCGCTTTCGGGTTCAAAAATCTCTGTATCATCCCGCCCCAGAACATCGGCGACCGACCGGCCGACGTTGCGGGCCGCCGCCTCATTCACCAGCAGATACTTTCCGTTGCGGTCTTTCACGAAGATCTTGTCGGTGGTCCCCTCCATGACCGCCTGTAACAGAGTGTTCGCCCGGGCGATTTGCGCGATACTCCGCCGGGCCAGCCAGTAGACTAGTGTGGCGGAGAGCCCGATGAACAGCAGTCCTTTTCCCGCCGAGTGCCAAAACCCCCGCTCCGTCTGAACCCCCGTCCAAACCAGTGCCCGGTCGGTCAGGAGAATCCAAAGACACCCGAATGCGAAATACCCTCCCGCGATCCGATAGGCACCGGAGACTCGCTGGAACAACGTGGGACGCTGGGGGGCCGCTGAACCATTTTCGGGTGTCGCGACCGCTCGCTCTGAAGTTCGCATAAACCCACTCGCCGATGTTGTCGGCGTCAAGGTGAGGCGGGGAAACCGGTTTGCTATTCTACACCGCTGTCCAGGGTTTCACGACCATCGAATTCGCCCGTCCGATTCGAAACGAAACGCCGGCCCATCGCGGGGGTTCCCGCCCCCTGTTCCCTCGGTACCACGGTTCATGCTCCCGAACCTCGCAGTTGGCGTTCCCTATGCTCTGATCATGCTGGTGGCGGTATTTGTCTCGTGGTATCTCAACCGCAAAATGCAGCAGAGACTCCCACTCGGACGGCGCGAGCGGCTCGGAATCGCCTTGGGGGCGTTTTGTGGCTCCATGATCGGTGCCAAAATCCCCTATTTACTCGCGGACTGGGAGGGAATGTTGAGCGGTCGCGCGTGGTTCGCCGACGGAAAGACAATTCTGTTTGGCATGGTGGGAGGCTATTTTGGTGTCGAAATCGCCAAAGCGATCCTGGACGTGCGGATCAAAACGGGGGACAGCTTTGTGGTGCCGGTCGCCGTGGGAATCGCGATCGGCCGTCTTGCCTGTTTTCAGGTCGGTTGCTGTTACGGCACGCCGACCAGCCTCCCTTGGGGGGTTGTCTTCCACGACACCATTCCCCGGCACCCAACACAGTTGTACGAAACCGCGTTTCACCTGGTCGCCGCCGCGATTCTCTGGGAATTTCGCCGCCGACAACTCTTTCGTGGCCAATTGATCAAGCTCTATTTTCTGGCGTACTTCGCCTATCGTTTCGCCACGGAATGGATTCGCCCCGAACCGCGCTTCTGGCCCGGACTGACCGCTTATCAGTGGTCGGCAGTACTGTTCTCAATACTGTTCGCCGGGTTGTGGTACGTTGATGCGCAACGACCGCTGACAGACGGACCCGGCGCTGCCGAATGACCGTCCACGGTCATTTTCGTGATTTGCGAGATCACGCGAATCCGCAGTGGAATCCCGCTCGGAGGCGAAGTATGCTGATCTCATGTCTCCGCCCGGCACATCCACCGCACTTCCGCGTGTCTCGCTCGAACATGTCGTCGAGACACCCGAGAACGTCGTCTTGACGTATCAGCTCGCCGGCCCGGCGGCACGGATGGGAGCGTTTTTCATTGACTTCGTGATCCGGATCGCGATCTTCGCGGCGTTTACATTCCTGGCCGTTATGACGCTGGGGCGATTTCTGCCGGCGCTCACTGTCGCGATGGGGCTGGTGCTGTACTTCGCCCTCGACTGGCTGTACTTCGCGATTTGCGAAGGGTTCTTTCGAGGGAAGACACCGGGCAAACACATGTACGGTCTGCGCGTGGTACACGCCGCCGGCTACCCAATCTCGCTTTGGGAGGCGGTGGTCCGCAATTTCGTCCGCGCGATGGATAATGCCCCGTTCATTCTGTTTCTCGGATCGTACGGTGTCTGTTGGCTCACGATGCTGACCTGCGGCAAATTCCGCCGGCTGGGAGACATGGTCGCGCAGACGGTGGTGATTGAAGAACGCCGCGTGAAGGTTCCCAAAGAGCCGATCATTCTGGAGAAGATCCAGCCGATCCCCCGGAACGAACTGGGTGGGTGGGTTCCCGCCCCGACGACGATGGCGTTGATCGAGGAATTCCTGGGGCGTCGCGGCGTCTTGAATTACGTCCGTGGGCACTCGATGGCGATTGGGCTGGCGAGGGTGCTGGCGACCCGGCTGGACTACAAGGGACCGGTGTCGCAAGTTGAGGAATACCCCATGGCGTTTCTCGCCCGGGTCTACGCCACGTTTTACCGCGTGGAGGATGATGTCTTGAACATCGCCGACGAAGTTCGCGGGCCGAAACGGGGCAAAGCGGGCCGCACCGTGGAGGTCGCCACATGAATAAACGTCAATTCGTCGCGGCGAGAAAAGAGGATTGGCAGAGATTCGAAAAGCTGCTCAATCGATTCGATAAGGTGATCTCGAAAAACCTCGATTCCGATCAGGCGGCTGACTTTTCGAAACTCTTTCGCGAACTGTGCCATGACCTGTCGATGGTTCGGTCGAGGGGTTGGGGCAAAGGGCTCTCTTCCTACCTTAATGACTTGGTCAGCCGGGGGCACAATGCGTTCTACCGCGCGCCCCCCGCGCGGATGTCGGCGATTGTCTGGTTTCTCACTGTGGGGTTTCCGCAGTTGTTCCGCCGTAACATTCGCTACTTTGTCGCCGCGTCGCTGTTGTTTTTCGGACCGATGGCGGTGACTTGGGGGGTGATTCAGCACAACCCCGAACTGGCCCGTCGGGTCATCCCTGCGGAGCAACTGGAACAGATGCAGGAGATGTACCCCAAGGTCGAGGAATCGACCGGATCGAGCTGGAAGAGTTCGAATGCCGGGAGCGGCGAACGGCTGATCATGGCGGGGTTCTACACGCAGCATAACGTCAGCATTGCGCTCGATTGTTTTGGCCGGGGGATTTTGTTCGGAGCGGGAACCGCCTACACCCTGATCTTCAACGGCATCGCGTTGGGGGCGGTCTCGGGCTATCTGGTCGGGACCGGCCATCACGCGAAATTTTTGACGTTCGTCGTGTCGCACGGATCGTTCGAGCTGGTGGCGATCGCGGTCGCTGGCGGGGCGGGGTTGATGCTGGGGCACGCGCTGCTGCATCCCGGTCAGCGCACCCGGTTTGAATCATTGTGGCATCGGGGGCTGGAAGCGGTGCAGATTGCGGTCGGTGCGGGTGCCATGCTCTTGATGGCCGCCCTGATCGAGGCGTTCTGGTCACCCGCCGACGTTCCCGACGTGTTGAAGGTGAGCGTTGGCGCGCTGTTGTGGGTCTTCGTTGTGATCTACCTGTCGATCGCGGGACGCTGGGAGCGATCGACATGAAGTTTGACCAGGCGACGATTCCACTGGTGCCGCGCACACTGTCGAATTGCCTTGATCTGGCGATGCTGATTCTTCGCCGGGGAATGCGGGTCTATTTGTGGCTCTGGCTGCTGGTCGCGGTTCCGACCTGTGCCCTGGTCTACTGGCTCGCCTACCGGTATGAATGCAACGTGTTCTTCGCTGGCGTGATCGCGTTTGTCGCCAGCGGGCCGTTGGGCCTGCTGACGGCAGCGGCCACCGCCCCCCCCGCGTTTGGCGATCCTCTGTCGGTCGCGCGGGCGTTTCGTCGACTCGGTCCTGGCACCATCTTTGTGCTGTTGCGCTCGCTGGCTGTCCGGATTCTGTCCGTCGTCGGTCTGGTGGTGTGTATCGCGCCGGGTATCTACCTGATTCTGCGCGACTCGTTCTTCGCCGAGCAACGGTTGCTGTCGAAACTGTCGAGCCAGTTGCACGATCGGCGGACCGACAAACTCCTGCGCGGTGAATGGAACGACTTGCTGGGCCGAGCGATGCCGCTGGTGATCCACGGAGTATTGCTGTGGGGCGTGCTGCTGTTCACTCTCGACTTCGCCTCGTCGTGGTTATTGGGGCAGCCCATTCTGTTCGGCAGGCTGGGGGTCGACAACAAATACGTTGCCGACTTTGGCGAGACATTCATTGCGATCCTGAAGTTCCTCTGGAGTGATCCGGTTGTGGAAACGGCGGCGGTCGCCGTCGCGCTGTTCGTGTACATCGACATCCGGATCGCGTGGTTCCTGTGTTACATCGACGTGCGTGTCCGACGCGACTGCTGGGATATCGAGCTGCAGATGTCGCAGGAAACCGAACGCCTCGCCGCCAGTTCTTCGTGAGCAGTCTCCGATCGTGATCGCCAGCTCCAGTTTCTCAACGCCCGACAGCAGTCCAGCAATTTCCAACGCGTCGCGCGGCGTTGGGTGGCGGCGGATGCTGACTCCGCTGGCGATTGTCACGCTCTTCGTGATGAGTCTCATTCCCTGCCCAGACGCTGTCCGTGGCCTGTCGCCGGTGCGGTCGGCAGTCGCACAGGAATCCCCCGACGAAACGGCCATCCGGCAGGAACTCGACGAGATTCTGGAACACCCCGACTTTCGCCGGCTGCGTTTGCAGGTCGATCCTCCCAAAGTGGAAATCCCCTGGTTCAAGCGTTTTTTTGACTGGCTGGAAGGCTTGTTTCCCACTCCGACCGGCGGTGGTTTCTCCTGGATTGGCGACGCGTTTCGGATTTTTGGCTACACGGTGATTGGCGTTCTGGTGTGCGGCATCATTTGGCTGATTGTGAAAGGAGTGAACGCCTGGCGCGCCTCGCGACGCGAAAAACTGGGCGTGTCGATGTCGTTTGAGGAAGGATCCGCCGAACTCCCCCCGGGCGACATCCCCGCCGACGAATACCTGCGCCGCGCGCGGGAGCTGTCGGCCCAGGGCTTGTATGGCGAGGCGATCGCGCAGTTACTTTTGGGGGCGATGAGCGCGACGGAACGGAGCGGCCTGATCCGCTTTCGCCGGGGGTTGACCTATCGCGACTATGTCCGCGCGCTGCGGCAACAACCCGAACCGCGCGAGTCCTTTCGCAAAATGGTCCATATTTATCTGCCGATCGGTTTTGGACGTCGGCCCGCGGCTTCCACGCAATTTGAAACCGCTCTCGCGGCGTATGAAGCGGCGTTCGCGAAGTCGCTGGTTCCGGTGTCGGCCAAGCCCGCTTTGGTTACGAATCCACCGGCACCTGAGCCCGCCACGGTCGAGGCCGCCCCCGAGATCGTGGTCGGCACACTGGAAGAACGACAGTAAGGGGCCATCCCGGTGGACGAGCGACGCCAGCCCAAATCAGCGGAGGTTCGAGTGCCGCTGCACGGGCCCACGGCAATCGGCCGTGCCAACTTAAAATGGCGGAACTCGCGACGGGGTGTTCCATTCTGGTTTTCTGTCGCCCGATGAACGGACCAGACATCTGTTCATCGCCATCTGTGCAAAGGGTTGCCCACGACACCAGAGACGGGACAAAATCCTGTTCCTGGAATTATTCATGTCCCTTCAACCCCACCTCGATCGTCATTAGGTCAATACTGCGAATCGGCCTTCCGAATTTCAGAAAAGGGATCCAACGCCAGCCTGTCAGGACCGGCACCGAACCCCTTGGCTAGATTCCTCCGGGAGATCGATCGCTGGGTCGACAGTCCCGTCCCGTCCTAGTCAGTTTCTCTCAACTCTCTCTGAAAGGTCTCGTCATGCCGAAATACCTGCTGGTCTACCACAATGAACCCTATGACATGAGTTCTGTCGCGCCGGAGCAGATGCAGGAGGCGATGAAACTCTGGAATTCCTGGATCGGTGAAGGAATGCAGAAAGGCTGGATGGTGGATGGCGGCGACGGACTGCTGCCCGATGGCCGGGTCATCGACGCGAATCGCGTGGTCACCGATGGGCCGCTGGCGGAATCCAAAGAGATTGTGGGGGGATACTCGATCGTTCAGGCCGAGACCTACGAACAGGCTGTCCAACACGCCATGGGTTGCCCGATTCTGGCCGAAGGGGGGCGCGTCGAGGTGCGACAGCTCGCCGGCCTCGGTTGACCGGCCGACTGGTCACGATCGATTCGCGGACGTACCATTTTGCCTGTCGTCTGCTCCCTGACTCCATCGATCGTTGCCAGTGGCGATCCATTTGTCCGCATCCTCTGCCCCGACCTCGTCACACGCGATCGGAACGCTGGTTGAGCACTTCTTCCGCCACGAGTCCGGCCGGCTCGTGGCGGCTCTCAGCCGTGTGTTCGGGCTGCGCAACCAGGATCTGGTCGAGGACATGGTCCAGTCGGCTCTTGTCGAGGCGTTTCAGGCGTGGGGACGCCGCGGGATCCCAGAGAATCCGTCCGCATGGATTCACCAGGTCGCCCGAAACAAGATTCTGGACGCGCTGAAACACGAGAACATCTCTCGACGACTGGCCCCCGAATGGTTGCGTCAGCGTCGTCCCGAGACCGACGCGCCTGACGGATCCTGGGTTGAGACACTGTTTGAGGAAGGCTCGCTCGCAGACAGTCAATTGCGAATGATCTTCGTCTGCTGCCATCCCGTGCTCGCGCGGGAAAGTCAGATCGCGCTGACTCTGAAGACGTTGTGTGGGTTCAGCTTCAAGGAAATCAGCCGCGCGCTGCTGTCGGCGGAAGATTCGATCAAGAAGCGGGTGCAGCGCGCCCGGGGACAACTCGCGGAACTGCGAATCGAACTCGAACTCCCGGCCGCTTCCGAGATGGCAACACGACTGGGGGCGGTTCATCAGTCGTTGTACCTGCTGTTCAACGAGGGTTACAGCGCCTCCACTGGTGATGTGGCGATCCGGAGTGACCTGTGCGACGAAGCGCAACGGCTGATCCGGTTATTGACGCGGTGCGAGGTGACCAGTTCCCCGGCCACTTTTGCGCTACTGGCATTGATGTTGTTTCACACCGCGCGATTCTCATCCCGAACCGACGGGAGCGGCCGCATTCTGTTGCTTGAAGAGCAAGATCGCACTCTGTGGGATCCGTCCCTGATCCAGGAAGGACGGAATTGCCTCGACCGATCAGCGCGGGGGGAACAGATCTCGACCTATCATCTGGAAGCGGGGATTGCGCTTTTGCACTGCGAGGCACCTCGCTTCGCCGACACCAACTGGCCCGCGATTTTGAAGTTGTATGACCTGTTGCTTCGCATTCAGCCCTCTCCGATCTACCGACTGAATCGCGCGATCGTGGTGGCGTATGTCCATGGTTTCGCGGAGGGGCTGAAATTACTTGACCGACTGGCTGAAGAAGCGGTTCTGAAAGACTACCACCTGCTCGACGCCGCACGTGGCGACCTGTGTCTCAGGCTGGGGCGTCATGAGTCCGCCCGCCAGCACTACGAGTCGGCGAAAAACAAAACCGCGTCACCAATTGAGCAGGAATTGCTGCAGCGAAAAATCTTGGGAATTCGCGGCGAAGAGGCCGAGCCACTCTGTGGGCCCATTGTGTAGAGGGTGCGCCTTGTTTGTTGACGTGCGAAAACTGCCAGATTGGACCCGGTGTTCGTGCATTCTTCCCCAGTGCTCATTGTGTCTCTTCACCAAAGCAAGTGAAGGAACTCAGTACCCTCCGGCCCCAAGTCGTCCCGACGATTCTCCGGACGGCCGTCCCGACGATTCCGATCCCTCCCGGCGACGATACTCGTCGAGCATCGCGACGGTCGCCGACGCTCCGCAACGGGTCGCCCCCAATTCACGCACGCGGATCAGTCCGTCGAGATCGCGCACTCCCCCAGCGGCTTTCACCTGCACTTTTTCTGAGACCGACGCTTTCATCAGAACGAGATCGTGTTCTGTCGCCCCCTGGTAGTTGTAACTCCCATCCGGCTGTTTGACGAACCCGTATCCCGACGAGGTCTTCACCCAGCCGGCTCCCGCCACTTCGCAAATCTGGCAGAGTTTTCGCTTGAAATCATCGCTCGAAAGTCCCGCCCCCCCCTTGGCGAGATAGTCGTTCTCGAAGATCACCTTGACTTTCGCTCCGTGGCGATGCGCCTCGTCGCAGACGACGCGGACGTCGCGCTCCACATAGGCCCAGTCGCCACTCAGCGCTTTCCCGACGTTGACCACCATGTCAATCTCAACCGCCCCGTCCCGACAGGCCAGTTCCGTCTCATACCGCTTCGATTCGGTGGAGCTGTTGCCGTGCGGGAAACCAATCACCGCTCCCACCAGCACCCCCGTTCCGCGCAACAGTTCAACCGCCCGGCTGACGTAGTACGGCTTGATGCAGACCGACGCGACGCCGTACCGGGCGGCGATCCGACATCCATCGTCCAGCTCCTGATCTGTCATCGTCGGATGCAGCAGCGAGTGGTCGATCATCTTCGCGAGTTCTTCGTAGCTGTACTTCATCGTTGATCCAACTGGTGTTCTGTCGGCATTGGCGGATCTCACCAACCGACGGTTGAGAGCGCGCCGGGCGGCGGCAGCCGGTCCCGGAATTATAGGAAACCTGCGGAGCCGGGTCGTGTGACAGTTGCCGCACGGCCACCCGTCCATGGCGGAAATCGGACATCCGAAACCCTCCGTGGATTGCGTGGTTCATACCGTCACCCAGCGATTCTCTTTCTGACTGCGCAAGATCGCCTCGCACAGCTCGATTTCACGATGTCCGTCAGCGAATGTGGGGAATGGCGCGGGTTCAGAGAAATCACCCGCCGCGATGTATTGATAGAACGACCGAAAGCACTGCTTGAACGAGTCGGCGTAGCCTTCGTTGTGTCCCCCTGGATAGTCGGCCGCGGACCGCGCTCCCGGTGACAACAGCGCCGGGTCGCGCAACAACAGCTCATTCGCCCGGTCGCGATGGCCAATCCACAATTCATTGGGACGCTCGCTGTTCCATTCCAATGCCTGTCTGGCCCCCGCGATTTCCAGCCTCAGGCAGTTTTTCCGCCCTGCGGTCACCTGGGAAACCCACAGCACACCACGGGCGCCCCCGCGAAACCGCAACATGACACAGCCATAGTCCTCGGTCGAGATGGGCACCGAGGTCGTTTGGCTGGGGGCACCGATCTTTCCTTGAAAGGTCTCGATCTCGCCCGCCGGACGCTGACGGGTTGGGTGCGCGGTGAACAAGTCGGCACAAACCGCTTCGACTTCCAGACCACTGACCGTCGACACCAGATCGAGCCAGTGCGTACCGATGTCGGCGATCGCCCGCAATTCACCCCCTTCGTCGGTAAGAACGCGCCAATTGTAATCGGTCGGCTTGAGCAGCCAGTCTTGAACGTAACTCCCCGCGATGTGAAACAACTCCCCCAGTTCGCCCGCGCGAATTCGTTCGCGAATCTCCAGACACAACGGATAGTACCTGATGTTGTAGTTCACACCGGCGGCCAGGCTCGGACATTGTCGCGCCAGCTCGACCAGTTCCGCCGACTCCTGAGAATTCATCGCCAGAGGTTTTTCGCACAACACGTGCTTTCCTGCCAACAGCGCCTCTGTGGTCATTGCGAAATGCAATCGATTGGGGACAGCCACATGGACAGAGGTCACCAGAGGGTCGGCGAGCAGCTCCGTGAAATCTCGGTAGGCCCTGGGCTGGCTCAGTCCACCGAACCGCTCCGCGAACCGTCTTCCCTTTTCCGTTGACGACCCCAAAACTCCTACAACGGGAACACCAATTCGAGAGAGTGCCTCCCAATGCACCCATCCCATGAACCCGGTGCCGACAATCGCCACACCTGGTGGCGGTGCATCATTGAGAGCTGCCGTGGATTTCGTCGTCATGTGGGGGTGTCCTCAAATTTGAAGTTGGTGGAGGGACAAAATCCGGCGCGACGGGAGGGCGAACGTCCTCGTGAGCCGCCGCTGTGCGACCAACCACCAGGAACCGTCGTCTGGGGAGCGCTCGACATTCAACCGAACCGTGTTGTCGAATTGAAATCGATTTCGTGAACACTCCGAACACGCGTTTGGACCACCGCGAATTCAGCGGCGGCTTCCGAGGGAACGTGGGCCGATGGCTGCCCGGAGAACGTCGTATTGCACCCGAAAGCACACTGGCGGCTCAGCAGGAGCTTCGCCCTCCCGAGTCGCGGTTCCTCGACAACATTCCTGAAATCGGGTTGTCGTCGGTGTTTTACTTACCCGATTCGGTCGCCGACGACTTGCTCTCACCAATCCGATACAGATGACTCGATCCCCGCAGGAACAACGATCCCTGTGCGAACGCGGGGGAAGAGTACACCGTTTCCCCCAGAGCATTCTCGGCGACCACTTTCAGTTCCTCACCCGGTTCAATCAGTTTCGTCACCCCATCGTCATCAATAAACCACGCCTTCCCCTGGACCGATGCCAGTGACGCGCTGTAGTGCGTTCCCAAACGAGCCTGCCAGTGCCGTTTACCGGTCTTGGTGTCGAAACAGTTGGCGGTCCCGCGGTCGTCGGCGACATACAGATAATTGCCGATCACGACCGGCGACGGGACATAGCAGGCGACGTTCTTGACATGCCAGTCGACATGGCTTTCCGACACATTCCCGGTTCCATCCGGGCGAATCGCCAGCACGTGATAGGTCGGAAAGCCGGCGGCCATGAAGAAATGTTCGCCGTCGAAGACCATCGACGCGACGAACTGCTCGGTCGGTCCATCAATCGTCCAGTGCGGTTTGCCCGTACGCGGGTCGAGACTGACAATGCTCTTGCTGCCGGAAAACACCAGTTGCGTTCGCCCCGCCACATCGCGAATCAACGGCGTGACGTAACTGCGGGTCTGATGCGCCCGGGGTTCCTTCCAAACGGTCTTCCCGGTCTCCCGATCCAGGGCCGCGATGTACGATTCGCCGTCGTGATCTCCGTTGATGATCACCAGGTTTTCAAACAGCACCGGGTTGCTGCAGAATCCATGGACACTCGAAAAGTCCCCCGGCCGTGCCAGCCACTTTTTGTGCCCATTGAGGTCATAGGCGGCGACGACGATCTTTCCGGGTGTGAGTGGACGCGGGGTTCCCACGTTTTTCGCCGGTGCGGTCGAGCCGTCGATTTCAAGAAACGCCACGTAAACCGAGTCGTTGTCGACCGCCGGCGTTCCCGAGGCGTGACTGTTCAGATTGTGCTTCACTTCCAAGGGGGACTTCACCACCGTTTCGTGCCAGCGGATCTTTCCCGACTGCCGATCGAGGCAGACCAGAACCCGTTCCTGTGTTTCGGGAAGGCAGATCGCCAGGTAAATCGCGTCCCCCGCCACGACCGGCGAGCCATGCCCTTCGCCCGGCAGTTTGACTTTCCACACGATGTTCCGCCCGGTCGCGCCATCCCACGACTCCGGAATCGTCGTTTCCAGGCTGGTTCCATCCCCGCGCGGTCCCCGCCAGCCCGGCCAATCCTCGGCGGTCGCACCGCTCCCCAAGCAACTCAGGCCAAAGACCAGACAGAACAGCAGGAACTTGGCGCTGGCGGGGGTCGACATGCTCGGCTTCCAAAAGGGAGTGCGGTGGACCGGCAGATTGTAGAACCGATTCGCACGCGTCGAAAGGCGTCGTCACTGGATCCCGCTCCTTGCTCAATTCCCCTCTTCGCCGGTCAGCGATTACACTACCCCTTGGTCGACTTCATCGCGTGAAGCCCGACAGCCCTCCTTGTTCTTCCCGCCTCGCCGAGTTCCGCCGCATGTTTCGCCGCGCGATCTGCCGCACACTGTTCGTTTCGTTTCTGGCGCTCACTGGCTTCTTCTACTGCCAAACCGCGTGGGCCGCGCCGCCGGTCAATTTCAATCGCGACATTCGCCCGCTCCTCTCGGACACCTGCTTCCAGTGCCATGGACCCGATGAGCAGCAGCGCAAAGGGGGGCTGCGTCTCGATCGCACCGAATGGTCGCAGGTCAAGGGGGACTCCGGCGCTCTCGCCGTTGTGCCGCAGAAACCCGAAGAGAGCGAGTTGCTGTTGCGACTGATCAGCAGTGACCCGTCCGAACAGATGCCCCCGCCCAATTCCGGCAAGTCGCTCACCAAGCCGCAAATCGAGTTGATTCGCCGCTGGATCGCGGAGGGGGCCGGAACGACTGGCCATTGGGCATTCACGCCGTTGGTGCGACCCGCAGTTCCCAACCATTCCGCGAGTGTTGCCATCCACAACCCAATCGACCAGTTCGTTGTCGATCGGTTGCTGCGCGAGGGCCTCAAACCTGCGCGACGGGCCGACCTCGCCACCCTGGTGCGTCGCGTTTCGCTCGATCTGACCGGGCTTCCCCCGACTCCCGAGGAAATGGACGCCGTCCTGTTCAACGCCTCGCCCAACGCGTACGAAAAATTCGTCGATCGGCTGCTCGATTCTCCCCGTTATGGCGAACACATGGCGCAGGCGTGGCTCGATATCGCGCGATACGCCGACAGTAACGGGTTCCAAATCGACAGCAGCCGGCAGATGTGGCCCTGGCGCGAGTGGGTCATCAACGCCTATAACCGTAACTTGCCATTCGATCAATTCACAATCGACCAGCTCGCGGGGGATCTCATCCCGAACGCGAAACCGGACCAGATCGTTGCGACCGGTTTCAATCGCAATCACCGACTGAATGGCGAAGGGGGATTGATCGCCGAGGAATGGCGGGTGGAGACCGTGATCGACCGGGTCGAGACCACCGGTTTGACCTGGCTGGGGCTGACATTCAACTGCTGCCGTTGTCACGATCACAAGTACGACCCGGTCACCCAGAAGGAGTTCTATCGGCTGTTCGCGTTCTTCAACAACGTTCCCGAAAGCGGCACGCTGCAAGGGGAATCTCGCAACACCGATCCGGTGCTGTCGGTGCCGACCGCCGAACAGCAAACCCGGCTCGACGCGCTCGCTGGCGAGATTCAGGCCGCCGAGAAACGGGCGGAAGAGGCGGCGAAAGAGCTGCCGGCGCTGGTGACCGCCTGGGAACCCGACTTCCGTAAGCAACTGACTGAATCGCCCGAAGCGTGGCGGCTGCTCGAGCCGACCGGGGTGAAATCGCTCGGAGGAGCGACATTGACGCGCCAGCCCGACGCGACCTGGCTCGCATCGGGGACGAACCCGGCTCGCGATACCTATGAAGTCACCGGCCCGCTCAAGCCGGGATTGCTTTCCGGATTGTTGCTGGATGCGCTTCCAGACGCCAGCCTGCCGGCTCAAAGCGTGGGGCGGTATCCGAATGGGAACTACGTGCTGTCGCGCGTGGAAATCGAAATCGCCTCGCCAAAACTCGCCGCCCCGCTGAAGCCAAAGTTCACGAAAGCGGTCGCCGACTATTCGCAAAACGGCTGGGATATTGGCAACGTTCTCGGCACCGATCGGGCTCGGGGCTGGGCACCGGATGGCCCGACGAAAAAAGAACCACGCAAGGCGATGTTTCTATTGGAAGCAGCCGTCGAGATTCCAGCCGACGCGACCCTGACCGTTCGGCTGTATCACGAGGCGATCGACCAGCACAACATCGGCCGATTCCGGCTGTCGACGACCAGTCTGCCACCGGCGAGCGTCACGCTCGAAGGGGCGAAGTATCCCGAGGCGATTCGCGCGATCGTCGAACTGGAGCCGACGAAACGGAATGCCGAACAGAAAGCGGAACTCGAAAAGTACTTCCGCGCCACCGTCGACAGTCCGGTCCGACGTGCCGACTCGCAGGTCGCAAGTCTCAAGCAGGAATTGCAGGAACTTCCCAAGTCGTTCCCCAACGTGATGGTGATGAAGGAGGGCCCGCCCCGTGAGACGAAGGTGTTGATTCGCGGCCAGTACGACAAGCCGGGAGAAGTGGTGACGGCGGGACTGCCGGCAGTTCTCCCCACGCTGCCCGAAGGAGCCCCGCTCAATCGTCTGGGACTCGCCCAATGGATGGTGAGCAAGTCGCACCCCTTGACGGCTCGCGTCTGGGTGAATCGGGCCTGGGAACGGTTTTTTGGCACGGGACTTGTGAAATCGTCAGAGAACTTCGGCTCGCAGGCCGATTTCCCCAGTCATCCCGAGCTGCTCGACTGGCTGGCCAGTGAATTCATGCAGCCAACCGTCGTACGCTTCGTGAATCTCGACCGTGCCCGACCGTGGGACATGAAGGCGTTTCACAAACTGATTGTGACCAGCGCGACCTATCGACAGGAATCGACCGCCGACGCGTCGCTGTTCGAGCGTGATCCCGAGAATCGTCTGCTGGCCCGCGGTCCGCGGTTCCGCCTGCCCGCCGAGACGCTGCGCGATCAGGCGCTGGCGGTGAGCGGGCTGCTTCAGGAAAAGGTGGGTGGCCCCAGTGTGCGGCCTTATATGCCCGACGGAGTCTGGGATGAGACAAGTCGCTATGGCGATCTGCTCAACTACCGGCCCGATCCGCAAACCGGACTCTACCGGCGGACGCTGTACACGATCTGGAAGCGGACGGCCGCCCCTCCGAGCATGCTGCTGTTCGACGCGCCGAGCCGGGAGGTCTGCACCGTCCGTCGATCTCGTACGAACACCCCGCTCCAGGCGCTGTCGCTGCTCAATGAAATCACCTACGTCGAAGCGGCCCGCAAACTGGCCGAGCGAATGTTGCGTGAAGGAGGCGCGACCACTGCGGACCGACTGAAATACGGGTTCCGCCTCACCACCGGTCGCCCCCCCTCTCCCGAAGAACTGGAGATCCTCTCCTCTGGCCTGGAAGCCGACCACGATCGCTACGCGAAGAACCCCGATCAAGCGCAAAAACTGGTGTCGTTCGGCGAATCGAAACCGCCTGCCGGTATCGATGTCGTCGACCTCGCGGCCTGGACCCTCACCGCCAACACCCTCCTCAACCTCGACGAAGTCACCACCCGCGAATAACCAAGGGCGCGGCCCTTGACCCGGTCCGAGCTGCCGCTCGAGGTTTCCATCCGAGCTGCCGCTCGAGGTTGGGGTTGACCGCTCCCGATGGTCGCTGGCGTTTTGGAACGCCGAACGCGGAATCGCAACAGCGATCGACGATTTGGATGACGGCGTTGTCGAACACTCTGATAGACTGCTTTTTGGAATCTGACCAACATGAACCCCCTGCTCACTCTTCAAGATCAGCTCAACCGTCGGATTTTTTTGAACCGCTCGGCGGGGGGGTTGGGGCTGGCCGCTTTGGCGAGTCTGATGGGGAGTCCCGTTCGCGGTGAGTCCCCCACCAAGTCGATTCCCATCGGCCAGCCGGGTTTGCCCCACTTCACACCGAAAGCGAAGCGGGTGATCTACCTGTTTCAATCGGGGGCGCCGTCCCAGATGGATCTGTTTGATCCGAAGCCAAAGCTGGCGGATCGCCGGGGGGAGGATCTGCCCGATTCGATTCGCCAGGGGCAACGGCTGACGACGATGACCTCGGGGCAGGCGAAGTTCCCGGTCGCGCCGTCGATGTTCAAATTTCAGCAGCATGGCAACTCGGGGATGTGGTTCAGCGAGATTATGCCGCACATGTCGCAGCTTGCTGATGACTGGTGCCAGATCCGTACGCTGAACACCGAAGCGATCAACCACGACCCGGCGATCACCTTCGCGCAGACCGGCTCGCAACTGGCGGGGCGACCGAGCATCGGATCGTGGATGGGGTACGGACTGGGAAGCGAAAACCAGGATCTGCCGGCGTATGTGGTGTTGACGTCGTTCGGCAGCGGCCGGCCGGACGATCAACCGCTCTATGACCGTCTGTGGAGCGCGGGCTTTCTCCCCTCACGCCACCAGGGGGTGAAGTTCCGCAACAAGGGAGACGCGGTGCTGTATCTGTCGGATCCGCCGGGAGTCGATCGCGACGCCCGCCGGGGGACGCTGGATCGTTTGAAGGCACTCAATGGGCTGCGGCATCAGCAACTGCACGATCCCGAGATCCAGACGCGCATCGCGCAATACGAGATGGCGTTCCGCATGCAGTCGAGCGTTCCCGATCTGTTGAATCTGGCGAATGAGCCGAAGCACGTATTGGAGAGCTATGGTCCCGACGTCACTCGGCCGGGAAGTTACGCGGCGAATTGCCTGCTCGCGCGTCGCCTGGCGGAGCGTGACGTGCGGTTCGTGCAGTTGTTCCACATGGGGTGGGACCATCATGGCGGGCTGCCCAACGCGATTCGGGGTCAGTGCAAAGACACCGATCAGGCGACGGCGGCGCTGATCAATGATTTGAAGCAGCGGGATCTTTTCAAAGACACGTTGATTGTCTGGGGTGGTGAGTTCGGCCGAACGGTCTATTCGCAGGGCAACCTGTCGGAAACCGATTACGGCCGCGACCACCACCCGCGCTGTTTCACCATCCTGCTCGCGGGGGCGGGAATCAAAGGGGGAACCGTCTGGGGAGAGACCGACGATTACTGTTACAACATTGTCCGGGATGGAGTTCACGTGCATGACCTCAACGCGACGATCATGCACCTGCTCGGAATCGATCACACGCGCCTGACCTACCGGTTCCAGGGACGGGACTTCCGCCTGACCGATATTCATGGCGACGTTGTGCGGGGCATTTTGGCTTAGCCCCTGCTATAGAACCCGTCGAGAACAAAGACCGTCATTGTTTGGCGGCGTGCGACGATTGGCACAGCCGAATCTGTCAGTAGCAACGTACCACGGTAGCACATTCGCAGAGCCACGAGAGCCACTTTGCGATCGACCGATCTACGGGTGGTACTGCGACACCGGATCGAGCGGATAGATCGGACGTGGCACTCGTTTCCAGTCAAACGCCGTCAAGTCGGATTGCGTTGTACCGGGGGAATCGACGCGAATCAAACCCTTTCGCCAGCGACTGAAGAACTGAAAGTTGCTGGCGGTTTTGAGCACGACGATTTTCGCGTCGTTGATGTCCAGTCCCAGGTGCATGTAGAGCGACGGATGATTGATCGCGAACGTGCGAGAGTCGAGCGCGACCAGCCGAATCGCCCCGATCTCCAACAATGCCGCCCGCCCCAGATCGCATGGCCCGCGGTCAGGTAGTTCCAAAGTGACTCCGTTCGAGATCCCCGCCACCCGCGCGTCAACCGGGACCGGCTGACTGAAGACGTGGTCGACTCTGCCTCCCAGGCTCACCTGAATTCGCGCGCCGACGCCCGCCGAATGCGCCGCCTCGACCGCCGCCACATCGACCATTGGGACCAATGTCCGGCATGGGACGTTCTGTCGCAGCAACTCGCGCAGAATGCAGGTACTGTCGCCGGGTGAACCGCCATAGACCGAGTCCCCGGTGTCCGACAGGATGATCAACCCACTTTCGGCGGCGACCGCCTGGCGGACCGCGTCGGCGACCGGCGTGCGGGCCGATTCCCAGAATTTCTCGCGCAGACTCCACGCTTTCGCGGCACTTTCTTTGGCCAGCTCTTCCGCCAGTTTTCGATCTCCATCTGTATGCACCACCACGGCCCAGCCCCCTTCCTGCACATCGAGCCAGGGCTGCATCGGGTAGGGAGAGACGTCGATCACGCCCGGCCGGCGCTCCATCTCCCGCGCCAGGTCGAACCACTCCTTCATCGGTCCCTGCGACGTCAGAAACTGGTCCTGCGGTGTGATCAGCGGGATCTTCCTCCACGCCATGGTCGGCCGGCACCTGCCCGCCAGGAGATTGAACATCACCCGCGCGGTCTTGCGGCCGGTATCCACCGGATCGTGCGGCTGCGTCTCGTGCCCGATCAGCGTTGTGGCGTGCTGGACCATTCGCCGGGTGATGTTGGCGTGGTGATCGAGCGTCACAATCACCGGCAGATCGGGGCCGACCACACCGCGCACCGCGCTTAGCAGTTCCCCTTCGACGTCGTCTTCCAACTCGGCGGCAGCCGCTCCGTGCAGGGCGAGAAAGACGGCATCGAGTGGCAACAAACGTTTCAGATCGGAAACAAGTCGATCACGAAAGAACTCCAATGTCGCGGCGGTCAGCGCTCCCCCCGCGCCGGCCCACGCGCGAAGGATCGGCAACAACGTGGGAGCGGTCGGCTGTTCCGAGGCAACCTCCAGCATGCCCCCCAACGGACCCACCCCCCGCATTCGCTGGAGAATCTCTTCGCCAAAGAACAACCCGAATCCCTCGAAGTCACGGAGATCGGTCGTCAGTGGACTGAAGGAATCGGTTTCCTGCCCGACTTCGGCGATCGCGATGCGCATGGTGAATTGTCTGACGAGGCGAGGGAATTCGAGCGAGCCAAAAATCGGAAGTCAACGGGCTGACGGTGTCGGTTCTATCGGCACATCACAAAACGTGAGAGCCGCGATTCCGTTCTGTCCATACAGCAGATTGCCCGGGTTCCAGGCGGCGCTGTCGAGATACGTCACGCGGCTCGCCCGGGAAGGCTGCTTCAGTTTTAGCAGCAGCCTGGAACCGTCGGTCGTTCCGCCACTGACCTGATTGCGTTCTCCATCGAGTAAAAACTCGCTGGTCAATTGCGGGGACCAACCGACCGGTTGATCAAACTCAAGGACCAGTGCATCGCGCGTGTCGTTCGTATATCTGGCGCGCAGCAGATTCGGCGCGGTCACCGGCTGCTTGCTGACGACACCATGAATATCGCGCTCGACGAGCGGTGCAATCAGCCGGGCGAACTCGGCGTACCCTTCCACGGGAAAGTGGCAACCTCCCGGCGGCTTGATTCCCAGTGTTGACATCACACTGAGGCGGGAGAAGCTGAGGGGCAGATTGCGCTGCACTTCGCGCAAGTGATTGTCCGAACCGTTGACTCCCATCGAACACGCTTTCGGCCAGATCTGAAAGACGTAGTAGTGCTGAATGTTGGGGTAATCGGTTTTCCAGCCTGCCGCCATGTCAATGAAGTACTGCCGATAGGTTTCCCAGCCGAACCCGCCAGTCGGACCATCGGCCCCCTGATCGTTCTCTCCCTGATGCCACAGAACTCCCCGGATGCCATGCGTCAATTTCGCTTCGCGAACGCGCCACAGCAGCCGGCCGTAGATTGTGGTGACATCGGTCGGATCGTCGGGATTTCGCTGGTGCTGGTCGATGCGTGAGCCTCCCACCGCGCCGTTGAGAATGCAGATTGGCATTTCCTGGCTTTTCACGAGGCGCTGGGCCAATTCCATGCCCCAGTATCCAATCTGCAGTTTGCCCCCATTTCGGTCGCGCACCACGGCGTTCCCCCAACGGCGGAGTCTGGCCCCTTGGGCGTCCCCCGCCATGGATCCGAAGCTGCGAATCCAGTCGCTGGTGATCGTGGGGTCTTCCGGTCCCACATCGGTCGCGTCGGCGTTCGACTGCCCATCAATCAGATACGCGTCGCCACAGACCAGATTGGCTGCCGTGTGGAGTATCGTCTCTCGGTCGCCGGACTTTGTGCCAAACTCAGTTCGATACTTCACCAGCCCGGGTTGCAGTCGCACGGCGAGTTCGTACGCCTTGTCCGCCTGCACGGCGTCGCGTTGCGACTTGTAGATCTTGTCGTTGGCATACACCCGCACAAAGACCGAGTCGGCCGGTTCGTCGAGAGTTCCCTTGTAGATCAGGACTCCCGTGTTGGAAGCATCGCGCGGGAAGAACTGGTTCTCCTCCGGACGTTCGTCGGTCGTCACGACTCGCGGAACCCAGGGATCTGTCTTTGGCTCTGTGACTTCGATTGTTATCGAACGCACGACCTTGGCCCCCCCGTTGTCGATCGCGACAGTGACTTTACAGGGGCCGCTCTGTTGCGCGCGACTCAGACGGAGGCGATCCGCCGCCACCTGCTGGATGACCGCGAGATTCTCGACGTTCCAGGTGTATCGCAGTTCGGCGGCACCTGCGGCCTCGAGCTGCTTCCGGTTTAGAATTTCCGGGACGACTTCGATCGGAGTGCGGCCATCCCACGTGGCGGGGGCCACGAGTTTGTATTCAGGGTCGGAAATCGATTCACGGACACGGATGTTGACATCCTGCACCGTCACACCGCCTCCGTGGATCGCTTTCATCCGCAGTATCCAGTGTTCATCCCCCGTCACGCGCCCCGCCTCGATCGTGTAAGAGAATCGATCGACGGCAACAGCCGCTTCGTTCTTTCCCTTTTTCAGAATCCAATACACCTTCTGTGCGCCGTCGGCACGAGCGGAGACGGTCGCGGACGTCCCTTCCTGAAGATCGAGGTGAGTTTCCGCGACAGTGAACGCGAACTCCCCGCGCACGACGGGACCAACCAGCGTTTGCAGTGGCTTCTGATTCTCGAATTCCAGCTTGATCCAGTCGGCTGAGCGTGCCACGCGGGAAATGCGCACCTCGTCGAGATCGCCTACGAAATCGTAGTTGTGGTACCAGCCCCCCAGCCAGCACCGGGCGGGGCTTTTGATCGCCAGTGTGGGGGTCGCTTCGCCATCGAGCTGGCCGTTGATGTAGATCTTCCCCACACCGTTCGCGTAGGTATGTGCGACATGAATCCATTCCCCCAGCGGCAGTCGGCTGTTCGCTTTGACGTCGGAAAAATCGCTGTCGATGTGGACGTGGGGGGGACTGCGAAACTGCATGCGGACCTTGCTTCCCCGCCCGCCTCCTTCATTCCCCCAGCCCAGAATAGTCGAATTGGGTCGCTCGCAACGGAACCACGCTTCGGAACTGTGCGCGCTGCCTCCCGAGGGGTAATCGGGAATCATCTCGCCGCCAAAAATCCCCTTTTGACCGGGAAATCGCCGGGCCGGCCCGACCACTCCCCGTGCCGGCGTCGTTCCCGTATCCACACTGGTCAGGGTGCCCACTTCGTCTCTGGCTTCCGCGTTCAAATGCCAGACGCTGGCGTATCCATTCTTTTCGTTGAAGACAGCGGCTCCGTCGGACTCACTCTTCGCGTCGCCATTCCCCCAGTGAATGCGAAAGCTCTGTCGTGAATTCCCCTCAATGCGGGGAATCCGCACCCAGACGCCGGCGACACCCAAATCGGGATCCCAATGGTCGATCTGATACGGCAGCGGTTCGCCCGCCTCGGTGGAAAACCGCAGGTCGGCTCCCTCGGCGGCACATTGGGAGAAGTCAAACGAGTCCCGGTGCAGCCGAACGAGCAGTGGGAATGCCTCGACAACCGCCCCCTCGGGCAGATGAGCCCCGTCGGGCGTTGTCAGGATGTAAAGCGTGCCCGACTGCTTCCATTGCGAATAGCGATCGGCCTTCCGCGCACCGTCCTCCGCGGAACACAGGGGATTCGTGGCGAGCAGGATCGCCAGACCACACCAGAATCGAAAACGAACCGCGCAAGTGAATCGGACGATGTGCGACATGGGAGAAATCGGATGGAGGACTCAGAACGATCAAAAACGCTATCGCATTCGAAAAACCTGATCGCAGTCGGCGGAACCCACCAGCGTTTCGCCGACCCGAACGGCAGCCGTCAATCAACACACCGACTACTCAAACGCCGCCTGGTCGATCATCGCCTGCAGGAGTTGCCGCTTCTTGCCATCAACGGCACCCAGCATCAACTGCATATTCTTGCCAGCGATTCCGTACACCTTCTTCTGAGCGAAGTAGTAGACTTGGCTGTCATTGACCCAGCCCGCGTGGACGATCCCTTCACCCCCGAGCGCGAGTGGGTAGGCTGCCTCCGCGATCTTCTGGCGTTTTGAAACATCGCTGGCGTCGGCGACTTCGAGGCTGACGGTGTCGAAGCTAAACCCCTCCGACGGCAGGGCCATCAGCAGCGACTTGCCGTTCGGGGAGTAGAACGCGTATTTGGGCGGGGCGAGTTCCAACTTCTTCGTCTCGCCGGTCGAGAGATTGACCTCGTAGAGCGCCTCGGCGGTCGAATCGTTCTTTTCGAGTTTCGTTCCGACCTTCCCCGCTTCCAGCAACGTGACGACAGCCTTTTTGCCATCTGGAGAAACGTCCATCGCGTACTCTCGTTTTCCGAGAATCGCCGCCTTGGGAGTCAGCTTTCCGGTGGCGACATCGAGCAGCGAGAGATTGCCGGCGAAGCTGTCGTCATCGATTTTCGTGTTCGCCTCAATGACGAGAATCTGTTTGGAATCGGGGAGCCAGCGGGGAATGGTTCCAATCTTCTTGGCGATGACTTTCGGTTTTCCACCGGGGAGCGAGACCAGGTGCAGCTCGGGGACCTTGGACATGAACCCGGGATCGTCGTTCTTCGAGGCCGCGACGACAAACAGGTGTTTTCCATCGGGCGAATAACGGGTGAACGCCGCCCCGTCGACTTTCAACACCTGAGTACTTTTCCCCGAGGCGACATCGACCGTCGCGAAAGCGAAGGTCTGAAAGTCGGACTTGGTGACGGTGAGGATCTCTTTGCCATTGGGGGAAAATCGGGAATAGACCGGCTCGGTCCCGGCGTCCGCCTTCTTGACCAGTTTGACTTCCTTCTTCACGGGATCGACGGTGAAGAAGCCCTCTTCCCGAGTCACCAGCAGCCGCCCTTTGGAATCGACATCCAGCTCGATACCGAAACAGCCGGTGAGGAACAACAGACCGAGAACTAGCAGCCGGTGAAAACGCATGGGGGACTCCAGGTGATGTGGCACGATTCTCGCAAATATTCTACGAGCGAGAGGATAACAGACGTACGCAGCAACCGTCAAAACCGACGCCCGACGTGTTCGTCGCGTCGCCACTCCACTCTCCTTCGGGGTCACACGCCGCACACGAATTCGTCACTCGTTGGCGACGCAGTCCGCGGCGACCGTTGCAATAAAGTCGGTCAATCGGGAACGCAGCACCTTTTCCGCTCCATAGTGGCTAATGTGATCGTCGTCAAAATAAAAGATCCCCCCATCATCGAAGACGCGGCAGAATTCGCCATCTCCGTAAAAGTCCGACTCAAAATCAATGTAACGCTGTTGCATAAGGCCACACTCTCGAAATCCCTCGTCGATTCGAGCCAGACGCTTGGAGTACTTGGTTCTTGCCACTCCATGAGGCGACTCAACCCCGAGTGATCGACTGGCGACAACGGACCAGGTGATATTGATCTCCTGTTCCGGGATCATTCGGACCACCCAGACTTCCACTCCCGCCTCCCGAAACGCCTTCAATGTCGATTCCACACCACGCCTGAACGCCAACTTCGATTCCTCGTACGTGCGCGACTTGGATTGCGGGTCAAACACCAGCGTATCTGTTGCTCCGTTGAGTCTGCCATCGACATACATCGCCCAGCGACCCACCAGAAGAACATGTTTAATCTGATTGTGTCTTACGATATTTAAGACCGTGTCACCCGCAGTCTTGCTGGCGGGGCCGCCGTTATCACGAGCGCAGTCCAGAAGTGGAATCGCGCCCATTCTCACCGCCATGCCGCCACTCACCTGTTTCTCCTTGGCTATTTCGTCCAGAATCCGACCAAGGTGGAGCGCATGGCTGTCTCCCCACACACAGAAACAGGGCTTCTGATCCGCCACGCCAATCTGGGGTAATTCAACGTCCTCCGTCTTGCCAAATCCGTTAGCGCGGTACTTCAAAGCACCGTCCGCGTTGGAGGTTGCCAAATACTGACGCAATTCAACCGGAAATCGCCCCGCCAGGCCGCCAGTGACCGCCACGATACCCCACAACACCAGCGGCACTGCGGACGCGGCAAGTCCCGACACGACGACCCGCTTTGGAGACCAACCGGCAACGGGACGTCGAAACGGAGTCTCGATATACCGCCAGGAGAGGACGCCGGCCACGGCCCCCAACGCCACGACCCCCACTCGAACTGGCAGCGTCGCGCTGTCGAGGAGACAGTAGTTCATCAGCGCCAAGAGCGGCCAGTGCCAAAGGTATAACGAATACGAAATCACCCCGACGAACACCACAGGCTTGAGCGCCAATACGCGCTGAACGAGTGTCGGCGAATCACCATTCGGCCAAATCAGCGCGACCGCGCCAAGGGAGGGAATCAGTGAGATCTCACTTGGCAACCTGGTGAATTCGTCGAGAAAGCAAATTGACCACAGGATTGCCGCCAGCCCCGCGAATGATAGCCCCTCGGCGAAAAATTGCCCCGGACGGTACTTGCCAGCGAGGCAAGCCGTTAATCCACCAAGGATCATCTGCCACGCACGTGTGGGCAACAGATAAAATGTGGCGGGCGGGGAATAGCGACTCCCCGCGACACACAGCGCCAAGGATCCCAAGAATCCCAAGCCCAAAATGGCCAACATGCGTTTGTGGTCTTTTGTCCAGGACCAGGCGACAACAAAGGGAAACACAAAGTAGAATTGCTCTTCAACCGCCAATGACCACGTGTGGAGCAACGGCATTCGTTCGCCTTGCCCGGCGAAATAGTCCATATTTCTCCAGAAGTAGATGTTGGCTGAGAAGAGTGACTGGGCAAACCCTGAATTGGCGACGCTCTGGAGGTCAAGTGGCAACATGAATAGGCTTGTCAGCGCGAGCGTCGCCAGGATCACGACGGTGAGGGCGGGAAGGATCCGCCGGACCCGTCTCGCCCAAAAATCCATAAAACTGAACGACCCGGTGTCCAAATCCCGGACGATCAAAGACGTGATCAGAAATCCCGAAATCACAAAAAACACATCCACCCCAAGAAAGCCACCCGGACACGCCATTCGTCCGTGGTACAATATGACCGCGATCACCGAAACCGCGCGCAATCCGTCAACGTCAGGTCGGTAATTCTTCGAGGACATAGAGGGAGCGTGTGACTTTCTCGTGGTGGGCACTCGATCGCGCGAACGAGAACGTCGCCTTGAATCCCGGATTGTCGCGGATGGGGCTTCAAAGCGCGACGGAGCTTGAGTATATTCATCAGGCGTTTGGAGCTGCAAGGGGCATCGTGCCACGTCGCGAGACGCGTTGAGGAACGGCAATTTGAACCACTCCCGCAAGAGGTCTCCGTCATGTTTCGTCTGCTCGGAAACCCCAAGCCCGTCTGCTCGGGACTGACACGTCGCGAGCTGCTGGTCGCCAGCGGCGTCGGACTCGGTCAGGCGCTGGCGGGGACACCCACCCTGGCTGGTGATTCCCGGGTCGAAACTCCGGTCCGCGCGAAGTCGGTCATCTGTCTGTTTTTGTTTGGCGGTTGGAGTCAGTACGAGACGTTTGATCCCAAACCCGACGCCCCCGCCGAGATTCGCGGTCCGTACCAGGCGATTCCCTCGAGCCTGCCCGGGTTCCCGGTCTGTGAGCATCTGCCACAGATGGCTCAGCGGATGGACCGCGTGGCGCTCGTTCGCAGCGTCACCAGCGAGGACGCCAATCACAACACCAGTCTCGTACTCACCGGCAGGCACGCCACCAACGGCGGAACCGCGACCAAGGGGTTCAATCCCGGGATTCCATTCGACTGGCCCTTTTTCATGTCCGCGCTGCAGTCGACAGGCAGTCCCGCGGGCCGCCCGGGTGGTGAAACGCTCCCCAACAATCTGTGCCTCCCCAATCGCCTGGGGTTGCTAGAGGGATATTGGCGGACTGGTCCCTACGCTGGCTTTCTGGGGCCGCGGTTTGATCCGATCTGCACACAGTTCGGCAAGAATGGCGAGCCTCTGTTTCAACCCGGCGGAGTGCGGGCCGACTCGCTCTCGTTTACACCGGCGGGGGCGGCTTTGGGGCCGCAGATGTCGCTCGATCAACTCTCTCGCCGCACCAGCCTGCTGGAACAGCTTGATGCCGCCCGGGGTGATCTGCTCCGCTCGAAGGCGATCGACAAATACACTCGTTCGCAACAGCAATCGCTCGACCTGCTCACCTCCGAACGATTTCGCGCCGCCCTCGACCTTTCGCGCGAAGATCCTGCCACCCGCGACCGGTATGGCTGGAATCTGTTTGGACAGAGCGTGCTGACGGCGCGACGACTGGTCGAAGCGGGAGTCCCCCTGACGACGGCGATCTGGGACTGTACCAAGGAAAGCCAAGACATCTCGCTGCTCAGTTGGGACACCCACTGGGACCACTTCAAAGCGTGCGAAGGCTGGCTGCTTCCCGGTTTCGACCGGGCACTGGCGGCTCTGCTGGACGATCTCAAAGATCGGGGGCTGTTCGAGGAAACTCTAGTCGTCGTCTTGAGCGAAATGGGACGCACACCTCGCATCAACTCCCGCGCGGGGCGCGACCACTGGGTGGGGACGTATCCCTCGCTGTTCGCCGGCGCGGGAATTCAGCCCGGCACCGTCTACGGCCGGTCCGACGCGACCGGTTCCTACGTCGCCGAAAATCCCGTGAAGCCGATCGACCTGCTGGCGACGGCGTACCATCTGTGCGGAGTCGGAGCCGAGACCACAATCTTGGACCATCTCAACCGTCCTTTAAGCCTTTATGGCGACGGTACTCCTATTTCGGGAATTCTGGGCCACTAAGTGAATGAATGTGCGATTACTTCTTTCGTGGCCGAAAGACAGACATCGATCCTTTGACGACGGTCGCCCGTGTCGCCAGCCGGACGGCGAGCGAGAGGATGTAGTTGATCCAGCCCGAGACGACGTACTGTTTCCGTTTATCGAACGCCGCCAGGCCCGTGCGGACGACGGTCTTCACATCCTGCGAGCGGTTTTTCTCAGCCCAGCCGGGAACTCCGGAAACATCGAAGAATTCCGTGCGTGTGGTCCCCGGGCAGAGGGTGGTGACGGTCACCCCACGGGGACGCATTTCGGCCCACAGCGCTTCGCTGAAATGCAGCACAAACGCTTTGGACGCCGCGTAGACTCCCATGTAACCCACCGGCTGAAACGCGACGACCGAACCGATATTGATCACCCCGCCATGACCACGAACCACCTGGTCCTTGACCACCAGCAGTGTCATTTCGGTGAGTGTTGAAACATTCAGGCGAATCAGTTCGAGAGCCCGATCGACTTCGGTTTCATCGATTCCGGAGACCATGCCGAAGCCCGCGTTGTTCACCAGGAGTTCGACATCGATTCCCCGGGCCCGCACGTCCGCGAGAACCTTTGCCGGCTCGCCCGGTTTCGCCAGGTCAGAGACGATGATTTCGCACTTCGTCCCGTGCGCCACCTGCAGTTCATTGGCAAGTTCCCGCAATCGCTGTTCCCGCCGGGCGACCAGAACCAGGTGCATCCCCCGGGCGGCGAGTTGTCGGGCGAACTCGGCACCGATGCCCGACGACGCCCCGGTGATCAGCCCCCAGTGGTCGGCGTACGCTTTCAACACGGTGGTGAGGTTCCTCAATGGAGAATCAGCCAGCCACAAACGACAATCGGATCTGGCCCGGATCTGGGGCCGAATGGTAGCAGATGTGAATTCCCCTTCCTAGAACCAGGAATGCCGAGCATGCGATCACTGACCCGAGACGAGGTCCGCGCCGTCGATCAGGCCGCCCTGGAGGAATTCGGTCTCCCGGGGATCGTGCTGATGGAGAACGCCGGCCGGGGGGCGGCCTCCATGGTGTTCGAACTGGGAATTGAGGGCAAAGTGCTGATATGCGCCGGCAAAGGGAATAACGGTGGAGATGGGTTTGTCATCGCGCGGCACCTCGACCTGTGGGGTGTGGTGGTTGAGGTCGTATTGAGCTGTGAGCCGGCGGAATTGACGGGTGATGCCGCCGTCAATTGTCGAGTCGCACAAGCCGCCGGAATTCCGATTCGTGTCTGGAATCGGGACGTGTCGCTGTCGGATTTTCCAGAATCCCTGTCGGAGTGCGATTGGATTGTCGACGCGCTGCTGGGGACAGGAGCGCGGGGCGCTCCCCGCGAGCCGATCGCCTCGATGATTCAGGCGATCAACGCGTCACAGCGTCGGGTGTTTGCGGTTGACCTTCCTTCCGGCCTCGATTGCGATACCGGGAGGGCTGAAGGGGTGTGCATCCGGGCGACGGCGACCGCCACTTTTGTCGCCCCCAAGCTCGGATTTTCCGCTCCGAAAGCGGAGCAGTTCACCGGGTCGATCCACGTGATCGACATTGGAATTCCACGTCGGCTGAGAGATCGGGTTCTGGGAGTAGATTAGAAAGCGGGTTGGCATCAGAAGCCTGTCGCTGAAATGCTATCCCAACCTCTGTGCTGACTCTTTGTGGAAGAATGAAGCATTGACGGTCCGCGTCTACGGCGTCGACATACAAAGCGCACGTCCGCCATGCTGGCCAGTTGGGTCGACCTGGTGTTGAGAATCGCCGACGACGACTTTGGCGATTTCCGAATCTTTGGAATTCGTCCGACCGGGGGCAAATGTCTGGCGCATGCGGAACTCGATCGATACTCCCCGGTGTGTGGCTGGCCGGGGATTTCTCCACTGATCACCACCCCATGCGATCGCGACACCGGTCGCCTCGTTCATTCTTCGTCTGACATCGGAGTTCGAAATGTACTTCAACTTTCGCCGCATCCTCTCGCAATTCCTGGGAACAAGCGTGGTTCGCAAACCCAAAGGACCGCGTCGGCGACATCAGCCGGCCCGCGTCGCGACAGAAACCCTGGAAGTGCGAATGCTGTTGTCGGGAATGCTGGTCTCCGAGGCCCTCAGTGGCACCGCCAGCACCACGATTGTCGGGACGGTGTACGAGGACGCGAATTCGAACGGCTTTCGTGATCAAGGCGAGGACGGGATCCCGAATTGGCAGGTCTACCTCGATCTCGACAACAGCGGCACTCGTAATACCGATGCGGTGGGGACACTCGAACCACTCGCCACCACGAATGTGGATGGAGATTTCACGATCAACCAACTCAAGCCCGGCACGTACCGGCTGGCCGAGGTGGTTCAGGACGGCTGGGTCGCGACCAATCCCATTTCGCAGGATGTGGTCGTCAAGAAAGACAAAGACAACAAGTCGGGCGACTTCTTCAACTTCAGCGGTGGGGACATTGTTGGGACGGTCTGGAACGATCTCAACGCGGATGCCGAACGGGCGGTGGATCCTGTGACCGGCGAATTCACAGAACCCGGACTTGCCGGCTGGACCATGTTCATCGACCGGGACAACTCCCGGTCGATCACACCGGGCGATCCCGTGACTCTGACCGACGCCAACGGACATTATCGCTTCGGCGATCTGCCGCCGGGAGACTACAAAGTCTGGGAACTGCTTCCCGCGAATTGGGACGTCTCCCCGGACCCCTTCGATAACAAGCAGACGGTGACGGTTGTCGCCCGCGCGGAGACGACCCAGGACTACGCGAACTTCAGTCTGGTCAACGGATCGATTCAGGGAACAATCTGGAATGACCTGAATGCCGACGGTGACCGCGCGACCGACCCGACCACCGGAGAATTCACCGAGCCGGGTCTTGAAAACTGGACGGTGTTTCTCGACTACAATTCCAACGGCACACCCGACGCGGGCGAACTCACGACACTGACTGATGCGAATGGCGCGTACAGTTTCATCAGCGTCGCCGAGGGAACCTATGAAGTCACCGAAGTGCTGCCCGACGGCTGGTACACCGCACCGTTTTTTGACACGCGACAAAGTGTCGATGTGCATCCCGGGGAGGCCGCCATTGCCGAGGATTTCGCGAACTTCACTGTCCTCAATGGATCGATTCGGGGAACGGTGTGGAATGATCTCAATCGCGACGGGGTTCGGAATGTCGACCTGACCGGCGCGTATCGCGATCCGGGACTCGCCAACTGGACGGTGTTTCTGGACCTCAATCACAACAAACTCGCCGATGCTGGCGAGCCGACCCTTCTGACCGACGCGGCCGGCGGGCATTCGTTCCCCGATCTTCAGGTGGGGGACTACGAAGTCCAGGAGATTCTCCCCAGTGGCTGGGAAACCACAATTGGCTACGGCGACAGTCTGACGGTGACCGTCTATTCGGGGGCGGAATCGGTCGCGGGGGACTTCGCGAATTTCAATGTGACCACCGCCACGCTGGGAAGCGTTGGAGGGGCCATGTGGAGTGACCTCAACGGCAACGGCGTGCGCGATCTCAACGCCGCCACCGGCTTTTTCACCGACCACGGACTCGCGGGGCAGACGGTCTATATTGACGTCAACTCGAACAACGTGTTCGATTCGACCGAGCCACACGCGACGACCGGAGTCGACGGCTCGTATCTGATCTCCGGCGTCACGCCTGGATCGGTGCGAGTTCTCGAAGTGGTTCCGTCGGGATGGCGGGCGACGAATCCCCTCAGTGGCTCGCACACTCTGGCCCTGAAAAATGGCGAAAACGCGAGCGGCTTCGACTTTGGTAACTACGCCCCACATGACGCCTCCCTCAGTGGCACAGTCTATGCTGACGCCAACAAAGACGGAATTCGCAATGCCGGCGAACGGGGACTCGCGGGAATCACGGTCTATCTCGACACCAATGGGAACGGGTCGCTGGATGCGGGCGAGCCGCAAACCACAACGGCGGAAGATCAGTTCTTCACTCCCGCGGTGAATGAAGCGGGAACCTACAGCTTTACCCACCTCGCAATGGGTGGTTACACAGTCCGCATGGTGGTACCGACCGTTTTCAACGCGACTCCCCCGGCCCAGCTCACTCACGACATCACACTGGCGGCGGCCGAGGCGCGCACCGGCCTCGACACCGCCGCTGTGTTTCGCCCCAATGAGATTCACGGCGTCAAATTCGACGACGTGAATGGCAACCATCAGCGTGACGCGGGTGAATCGGGAAAGGGAGGCACGACCGTTTACATCGATCTCAACCGCAACGACGTGCGGGATGCTGACGAACCGACAACCGTGACCGCGGGCGATGGTTCGTACTCGTTTGGCGGTCTGACGCCAGGGGCCTATGTCGTTCGAGCTGTCACCGACAGCGACGAAACGAGCAGTTATCCGCAGACGTCCGGCGGGACAGTGTGGCCCGCGGGAACCAGCAATCTCGCGGTCGGAGACGTTTTGCCAACCAGCATCACCACGACCCTGGCCGCCGGCGCGACCCATCGCGAAACGGTCAGCATCACACTCCCCAACAGCGGCGCGCTCACCAACATGGTGGATGTCTTCCTGTTGTTTGATGACACGGGGAGTTTCGTGAACAACAGCCCGATCGTGCGAGCCGCGTTCCCCTCGATCATCACGCAGTTGCAGGCCTCGCTGCCGGGGATCGATTTGGGATTTGGCGTCGGGCGATTTGAGGAATACGCGAACTTCGCCTGGGAGTACTCCACCGGCCGCCCGTTCATTTTGAATCAGCCGATTGTGGCGGCGAGCACACCCGAATACATGACCGCGATTCAGGCCGCCCTCAACCGCACCACTCCCGGGTACGGCGGCGACGGACCCGAGACCGACATTGAGGCGCTGTACCAGCTCGTGACGGGTGTCGGGTTTGACGGGAACAACAACGGCTCGGTCCTTGACAGTGGCAACGCGGGACTCGCGTCGACGCAGCTCAACCCCGGTGCCAGTGGCGACGTTCCCTCGTTCGCCTCGTTCCAGGCCGACACTTTGAACTCTGTCTTGCCGGCGGCTGGAAATGTGGGGGGCGGTGGATTCCGCGCGGGGGCGTTACCCATCATTCTGACCGCGACCGACATCGGCTTCGCCTATCAGCCCCATGGGGAATCGACAATCACCGGTGTGGGGGGCACTTCGGTCCCGGTCAGTTCGTTGACCCAGACATCCCGCCCGTCGACACCGTTCAACTCCGGAGCCGGCCTGCAACAGACCATCACCGCTTTGAACGCGTTGGGCGCGATGGTCATTGGCCTGGGGACGAATCCGCAGGCGAACTTTGACCCCCGCCAGGGATTGGAGGCACTGTCGCTCCTCACGGGAGCGGTCAATCATTCCGCCACGACGATCGACAACGGAACGGCTGACCCGATCGCCCCGGGTGATCCGCTGTACTTTCAAATCGCCTCGGGATTCTCGACAAGCGTCTCGAACGGTGTGGTCAACGCGATTCAAAACGCGGTTACGAATGTCGCCGTCGATTTGACAGTTCAGGCATCCGATCCGCGGGTGAAGATCATCAACCACACCGGAACGAACAGTGCCATCGGCGCGGGACAGACCGCGACATTCGATATCGAGTTCGTCGGCGATGGCGTCCCGCATCGGTTCGACCTGCAGTTCGTTCGCGCTGGCACCAATGTGGTGCTGGGATCGATCCCGGTGGTGATCGGCACTCCGGTCCCCGGAACCGGTTATGAATTCGAAGATCTCCCGGAAGGAGAGATTCACCACAACGTCGATTTCGGCACACATGTCGCGACCACGGGGGGAAATCTGAACCCCACCGATCTGGCGCTGTCTCCCGCGGTGATCGCCGAGAATCAACCTGTCAGCACCGTCGTGGGATCCTTGACGACCAGTGACCCCGATGCGGGTGACACATTCACCTACCAGATCGTCGGGGGAGACGTCTCGGCCTTCTCGATCGACGGCAATGCGTTAAAAGCCACTGCGGCCTTTGACATCGAAGCCAAGTCGAGTTACAGCGTGACGATCCGTACGACGGACGCGGGCGGCTTGAGCCTCGACAAAGCGTTCACGATTTCGATCGGCGACGTCAACGAAGCTCCGACCGACATCGCCCTGTCAGCGACAACCGTCGCCGAGAATCTGCCGGCCGGCACGCACGTGGGAACCTTGACGACGGCGGATCCCGATGCGGGAGACAGCCCTGTCTACTCGATCGTGGCGGGGGACGCCGCCGCGTTTGCGATCGACGGAGACAAGTTGCGAACCGCCGTCGCGTTGGATTTCGAAACCAAGGCCAGCTACAGCGTGACAGTTCGCGTCACTGACGCGGGGGGATTGAGTTTCGACAAGGTGTTCGCGGTGACGGTTCTGGATCGGGGTGGGCTGCCACCCGTGATCACGCTGCCTGCGGTGGCCGCGAAGTACACAGAGAACGGAGCGGCTGTGGTCGTCAACGCGACGGCGACCGTGATCGATCCCGATACCGCCAACTACGACAACGGCATCTTAACGATCAGCTTCCAGTCGGGTTCCCAAGCGGATGACCGACTGGCGATTCGCCATCAGGGAGTGGCCGCCGGCCAGATCGGTCTGGCAGGAGCCAACGTGACCTATGGCGGGGTCGTGTTTGCCACGATCTCGGGCGGGTTTGTCGACAACTCCGCACTGGTGTTGGCGCTCAACGCGAACGCGAAACCCCCGGTGATCGCCGCTCTGTCGAAGAACGTCACGTTCCGCAACGTCGGCGAAAACCCGACGGCGGCGACGCGGACACTGCGGGTCGAATTGGCTGACGGAACGGGTGAATTGAATTCGGCGACTTTGCGCGACATCGCGGTGACTCCGGTCAACGACATCCCCATTCTGACGGCGTCATCGGGGAGCGTCGCCTACACCGAGAACCAGACTCCGGTCATCATCGATGGAGCGATCATGATTTCGGATGTCGACTCGGTCGATTTCAGTCACGGTTCGCTCAAGGTCTCGTTCGCATCTGGAGCGGTCAAGACCGATCGTCTGGTCATCGTCAACCAGGGGTCGGCACCGGGCCAGATTGGACTGTCCACGAATCAGGTTCAATTCGGGGGCGTCACAATCGGAACCTGCGTCGGCGGCTTCACCACGTCAGCCGCGCTCACGATGACGCTGAATGATCTGGCGACGCCCGCGGTCGTGCAGGCTCTGGCCCGGCAAATCGCGTACTTCAACAGTGGCGACAATCCCACAACGGCGACCCGTGTCGTCCAGTTCGTTGCGCTCGACGGTGATGGTGGCACCAGTAAGCCGGCGACACGCCAGATTGTGGTGACACCGGTGAACGATGCCCCCGTTCTGGGAGCGATCGGCGCCGCTGTCTCATACACGGAAGGGAAGGCCGCCGTGCTGGTGTCGTCGACGGCGACTGTGGTCGATCCCGATTCGACTGACTTCGCTGGCGGATCACTCACGGTGAGTCTGCCCGTTGGCTCCACGCCAGCCGACGTGCTGGAGATTCGCAACGTGGGAATCCTGGCGGGTCAGATTGGCGTGGTCGGTGGCGTGGTGACGTACGGCGGAATCGAGATTGGCGCGGTCAGTGGTGGAGTCGGCGGCGCGAATCTGGTGGTCTCGTTCAATTCGAAGGCCACACCCGCCGCCGTTCAGGCTCTGGTGCGGAATGTCACGTTCCGCGTCAACGGCGCGATCTCCGCGAATTCAACACGCACGATCCGCTTCTCACTGACCGATGGCGACTCAGACATCAGCCTGGATGTCGAAAAGCAGATCACTGTGATCAATCTGCCGTAGTTGTGAATGGAAACCAATTCGTGGCCTCCCGCGAGTTGAAAGGTGTAATACGTGTCACAGGTCATCTGTCCGCTGACGGATGGCCTGTGAAAAACGCGGGAATTTGTTCGCGCCCTACGAAACCGCAAACAAATTCTCCAGCGGCTTACCATCCGAAAGTCGCCACGGCCGCCCTGTCGCGTCGTGAAACTCGCGTGCGGGATCGATTCCGAACCGCCACAGAATCGTGGCTGCAATGTCGGCGGGAGAAACGGGATCCCGGTCTGGGTAAGCACCGATCTTGTCACTGGCCCCATGGACCGATCCGCCGTTCACACCACCACCCGCCAGAGCGACCGTGTAACAGTCGGGCCAGTGGTCTCGGCCCGCTCCCGCGTTGATTTTCGGCGTACGACCGAACTCTCCCATTTGCACGATCAGCGTGGTATCGAGCAGCCCGCGATCGTCGAGGTCTTCAATCAACGCCGACAAGCCCTGGTCAGCGGGAGGGACAAGCTGTTTGTGCCGGGGAAAGATGGTCTGGTGGCTGTCCCAGTTCGCATCCTGACCATTGTGCATTCCATCGAACGCGGTCACGAATTTTACACCGCTTTCGACCAGTCGCCGGGCGAGCAGCAGGCTTTGTCCCACCAGAGTTCGGCCATACCGTTCACGAATCGGCGCGGGCTCCGCCGACATCTCGAAACTCTTGCGGATTTCCGCCGACGAGATCAACGACAGGGCCCGTTCCTGACACAACTCCATACGGAGACCGAGTTGCGCCCGCGTATCGAGCGACTTGAGCAACGCATCGCGGGCATGGATCTGTGCCGCGCCGCGACCGCCAGGAAGCTCCAGTGCCTGAACGCGAAAATTGTCTTTGTTCGGATCACCGAACACCTGAAACCGGTCGTACGCGCCCCCCAGAATTCCCGGGGTTTGACCGGGCAACGGCACCACGTTGTAGATCGTGTACGGGAGCGCGACATAGGGCAGCGCGCCGGCTCGTTCCCCCAGTGCGTAGCCAACGGTCGAACCGAGTGTCGGGAAGCTCCGGGAATCGTCTGCCAGAAGTTCCAGATCCCCGCCGGCCGGAGTCCGGCCCGTCAATGCTTCGGCGGCGGCCGAGTTGTGGTTGCGCATGGGATGATGAACACTCCGCACCAGCGCCATCCGGTCAATGCACTGCGCGACGCGCGGGAGATACTCGCCAATTGAAATCCCCGGCACGACGGTCGGGATCGATCGCCATTCCCCCCGAACCTCGACTGGGGCCAAGGGTTTGGGATCGTAGGTTTCGAACTGGCTGGGGCCACCGTAGTGAAACACCAGAATGCAGGCCGAGATTGGCCGCCGTCGAGCGGTGTCGGAGACAACTCGGGTCGAGACCCCCTTGGCGACCGCCATCAGAGGCTGAGCCATCGCTCCCAACCCCCCCAGGGCCAAGGCGGCGGCCTGACACGCAAGAAAACCACGGCGGTCGGCAAGTCCCGGGGTGTCAGACGAGTCGCGACACGCGAGGGGTGTCACGCGTCGTGTCAGATTCTGGTCGGCAGGAACAATGAGCATCCAACGATTCCCACAAAGAGGCTGAATCGGTCTGGACTCGGTTATACCCGGTATCACAGAAAGTGCGACACTCCAGGTCAGCGGTGGGTTGCCTCCACCGAATGTCCGGTTTGCAGGACTGCGTTTCCAGCGTCGTCGCGCGACTCTTCAGGCAGTCTTGCGACCGGTAGCCTGTCGACCGTTCCCACGATGATGTGGTCGTGTCGGCCGATCTCGCGGAATTGGCGATGATCTCCCAGCGTCTCGTTCATCTCGTCGACCAAAATGTCGAGGACCATCAGCAGCGTGTGGTCGTGTGTCGCCACCTGATCGATGGCACGTTCCACCTCGAACTCCTCATACGAAGTCACGTTGGACTTTGTGAAGTAGAAGGCGATCGAATCGCTTTCACGCGGCAGCCCCAGACAGACAACCCACGGATCCCGGCCGACTTCGTCGTGACAGATTTCCTGAATCGGGCCGGCGTAGGACCGCATTTGGGCGATCCGCGGATAGAAATCCACTGTCATGGCCCCCATCGCCAAAAGTGCGAACGCTCCCGCCGACCCCCACCGGGTGGAAATCGAATACCTGTCGCGCGACAGCGGAAGGAAGATCACCAGTCCACACACCAGCAGTCCGGCCCAGACCGCGAATTTTCCCAGAACACTGGCTTCGGGAAGCAGAAGATCAATCCCCGCCGTGATGACTGCCGCCGCGCAGAACGTAAGGCACAAATCGCGCGGCGATTTCTCCCGCACATAGGCGACAAACCGCCGGGTCGAATCCCCCGCCAGAATCCCCGCGATCCCCGATCCCATCGCCAGACACATCGGGGGAATCATCGGCAGAATGTAGGGCGGGAGCTTACAACGGGCCGCCGAGAACAACGTGAACGTCCAACCCGCCGCCAGGATCAGGAAGCCAATGTCCCAGTTTCGCCGTTGACGGACTGCCGGCTCTTCTCCCCAAAAGTAGGAGACCACCGCCGGCAGCAAAATGGTGCCCGGGAGCATCGCCCCCAACAGGATCGGCACATAGAAATAGAACGGCTCCGCATGTTCCAGACCCGATACAAACCGCTCGACATGGTGCTTCCAGATGAACTCCGACAGCGCCTCGGGAACCACCAGATGCAACGCCACGAACCACGGAACCGCAATGCTCGCGACAATTCCCACGAACAGAAAACGCAACGTCCAGGGGAGTTGTGACAGCTTTCCCGTCAGCCAGAGTGACAACATCAGCGGGGGCAGACACAGCACCATCGCGACCGGCCCTTTGGTCAGCACTCCCAGGCCGACCGAAACCGCGGCGAGCAGCCAGTACCCAATCCGGATCTTTTCCCCCCGGCACGCGACATACGCCGACAAGACGCCGATCGTCGTCCAGGTCGTCAACAGCGTGTCCATGAACAGAAATCGTCCCGAGAGCATGAAGCCGGCGCAGCACAGCGTCATCACGCTCCCGAGCCAGGCCGATCGTGTCCCCACAATCTGCCGCCCCAACAGAAACGTGGCGATCACCGTCAACAGCGTCGCCAGTGCCGGGACCAGATGCGCCGCCGCCTCGGTCTCTCCAAACGCCTGGTAGCTCGCCGCCGCGCACCAGTACAACAGCGGTGGCTTGTCGAGATAAGGCAGTCCATTCCGCCGGGGGACGATCCAATCACCCGAATCGACCATCTCTCGCCCGATCTGCGCATAGCGGCTCTCGTCGGGATCCATCAACGGATACGACAGCCGGGTGAGCAGCATCAGTGACGCGACCACAATCAGTGAGACAAGTGCCGCCACGTCGCCCCAGACCAATTTCGGCGTTGATTGTTCCGTCCCGGAGACCGGTTTGGAAAACGCCACCTTTGACCACCAGAAGCGAACCAGTGTCTGAAACACCGGGGGAATGTGCCAGATCGAGACTTTGCTCTCGCCACCGGGACGCGGTCGGTGGGTGACCCCCGTCTCCGCGATCGTCAGCCCCGCCTGCCGGGCTTTCGCCAGCAGCTCGGCGTTGAAGAAGAATCCCTGGCATTCCAGTCCCGCCGAGTTGACCCAGTCGCGACGGAAGATCTTGAGCGCGCAGTCGCAATCGCGAACGCGGGTTCCCAACAGTGCGCGAGCCATCACATTGAAGCCGCGGGAATACAACTTGCGCCGCCACGGATCCTGCCGATCGACCCGGTACCCGCAGGCCAGGTCGTGGTCGACGCTCAGTTTCAGCAGTTTTCCGAGATCCCGCAGGTCGAATTGACAATCGGCGTCGGTGAACGCCACGAGCGGAAACCGCGCTTCCAGAAATCCACGGCGTAGCGCCCCGGCGTAGCCCACGTTTTTCTCAAGGGACACCACTCGCACTTGAGGCAGCGACCGAGCCGTCTCCCGGGCGACACGGGCAGTCTGATCGGTGCTGCCATCGTCGATGACAACGACTTCAAATTCGATTCCCAGCGAAGTCAGCGCTTCGACCGCCTCGACGATCGCCTGCTGAATCACAGGCTCTTCGTTGTGCGCGGGAAGAACCAGGCTGAGGGCCTGGGTGACGGGGTGAATGGGCGGGTGATCGCCTGGTTCGAAGTCACTCGCTGCGGTTGGCATCGCATCCATGCTGATGTTCTGGGTTCTGGTGGCGGAATCTCGATCCAGTCGATCGAAACGCCTCCGTTCAAGCGGCGGCTCTGCGCCGCGGAGGGAATTCAAACGTCTCGGGAGTCACGCCGGTTCCGTCCGTGCGCTCCAGAATCTCAGGAATCGCCGTGAGAACGCGGTCGGCATATCCCTGAGGATGTAACCGATGCCAGTGCCAAGCGGTTTCCACGATCTCACGCAAACTGGAGTGTCGCGGAAACCAGTCGAGCAAGGTTCGAGCTCGCTCGAATCCCGCATGCAGGGCGGCGGCATCCCCCGGTCGCCGCGGGGTCTCAACCGCCGGGATGCGGGCTCCGGTCACCTCGCGACACATCGCGATGACCTCCCGGACACTGTACGGTGTGCCACTCCCGAGGTTGCAGACGCGAGTTTCACCTGCGGCGATCCGCCCGAGTGCCGACAAATGCGCCTCGGCCAGATCTTCAACATGCACATAATCGCGGACACACGTTCCGTCCGGTGTCGGGTAGTCGGTGCCACAAATTTGCAGGTTGAGGCGTTTTCCTAGCGCCACTTCAAGAGCGGCGGGAATGAGGTGCGTTTCGGGGGTGTGATCTTCGCCCAGATCACCCGCGGTGTGTGCGCCGGCGGCGTTGAAATACCGCAAGATGACGCACCCCAGTCCGGTCGCGCGGGCGCAATCGTTGATTGCCCATTCCATCGCCAGTTTGCTGCGGGCGTAGGGATTGATGGTGGTGGTGGCCGACTCTTCGTTGACGGGGACTGTCGCGGGATTGCCGTACACGGTGCAGGAACTCGACACAACCAGCCGACCGATGCGGTGACGGGTCATCGCCTCGAGCAATCCCAGACTGTGCGTGAAATTCTGGCGATAGTACCGCAGGGGTTCGCGGACGGAATCTCCCACATTCGCGACTCCCGCGAAGTGGACGACTGCGTCGAACCGCGCTTGTCCCAGCGCTTCGTCGAGCGCGTCGGCATCGGCCAGATCCCCGACAAACAGGGGGGAATTTCCCACCGCCGCCGCGTGCCCCGCGGAGAGATTGTCGAACACCCAGGGATCATGTCCCGCCTGACGAAACCGGCGCACGGCATGACTGCCGACGTAACCGGCTCCTCCGGTGACAAAAATCCGCATGGACGAGATCCTTCTCGTGTGTCTGTCGTCAGTGATGTTGGGGAGAGAGAGTGTTGGACGATCTCCGGGTCCACCCGGTCGATTGCGCAGCCGACCGCGTGGAGGGAAACGCTCCAGACCGCCGGCTTCTATCAGATCCCCCAAATCTCCACAACACCGGATTTTTCGTTTTCGCTGTGTTGCAATGATTGCCGGGTTCTTCGCTTTGATGGAACAATCGCCCTATAATCCAGGTGGCTGAATCGCCGCTCGGTCGCGCGGTCGCGGGTCAATTTGAGTCGCCTGCCGTTCCTATCACCCCCTTCCGACGTTTGTTCCGTGCCCGAAAATTCCGCGACTCTTGAACTGCCGGTCGATCGTTCCTCCGAGTCGGCCGCGCGCACCTGCCGGCTGGTCACGCTGGGATGTAAGGTCAACCAGTACGAGACACAACTGGTGAAAGAGGGACTGGAACGTAACGGGTATCGCGAGGCACTGGGCGACGAGCCGGCGGACTTGTGTCTTGTGAACACCTGTACTGTCACCGCCGAGGCCGACTCCAAAGCGAGACAAACCATCCGGCAGCTCGCGAAACACAACCCGGGGACGTCGACCGTCGTTTTCGGCTGTTACGCGACACGGGCTGAGGAGGAACTGGCGCAGCTTCCCGGTGTGGCGGCGGTCGTGACCGACAATCGTGAGCTTCCCGACGTGCTTCAGCGATTCGGCGTCTATGACTGGCCGGGTGGGATCAGTCGGTTTGACGGGCACCGGCGGGCGTTCGTGAAAGTGCAGGATGGGTGCATTCTCAACTGTACCTATTGCATCATTCCACAGGTCCGCCCTGGACTGCGCAGCCGGGAACCGGTCGAGATTCTGGCGGAGGTTCGTCGACTCGTCGACAACGGCTATCGCGAGATCGTTCTCACGGGAATCCACCTGGGGCATTTCGGTGTCGAGGCAACCCGTGGTCGGTCGGGTCGGGCTCCCTATCGATTGTGGCATCTGTTGCGCGCGATCGATGCTCTGCCAGGAGACTTTCGCGTCCGGCTGTCGAGCCTCGAAGCGGCCGAGGTGGGAGACGACTTCATCTCGGCGGTCGCCGACTGCGAGCGGCTTTGTCCACACTTCCACCTCTGTCTGCAAAGCGGTTCGAATGACGTCTTGCTGCGCATGAAGCGGCGATATCGGACCGGCCGATTTCTTGAGAAGATCGAACGGATTCGCGAGGTCTTCGAACAGCCGGCGTTTTCGACCGATGTCATCGTCGGGTTTCCAGGGGAGAGCGACGCCGACTTCGCCGCCACACTCGCCACCTGCGAGTCGGCTCGGTTCATGAAGATTCACGCGTTCCCATTCAGTGCCCGCAAGGGGACTCCCGCGCACGATTTTCCCGGCCAGATCTCGGGCGAAGTCAAGAAGGATCGGCTGGGGCAACTGGGAGAACTGGAAGTGAAGTTGCGGCGACAGTATCATGAAGTCCTGCGTGGTCGCCGACTGAAGGTGCTGGTGGAAGCCCGTCCGGCGCGGCACGCGGGCTGCGTACAGGGCACCGCCTGCCGGTACGTCGCTGTGGAGTTTCCCGGTAGTCCCTCCGACATGGGTCGGCTGCTGGAAGTCGAGGTCACAGAGGTCCTTGACTCGTTTCTGTCGGCTTCGCGAGTGGAGAATCGCGCGTGAGTTCCAGCGAGTTCACACCCCGGTATCTGATTCTAGACAAGCGCGGCGAAACCGTGATCGCGACGATCCGCGTGACGACTCTGACCGAGGACATGAACCTCGAACAGTTCGGGCACGAATTGTTCGCCTTGGTGGAACAGTTGGGCTGCCGCAAGCTGGTGGTCAGCATGCAGGACGTGCAGATGATCACCAGTGCTGGTCTGGGCAAGATGATCGCGCTGCATCGCAAGATGCACCGGGTGCAGGGGGTGGTCGTCTTCTGCCATGTGCAGCACGCGGTCGAAGACATTCTCCGAACCAGTCGACTGATCACCTATCTCAGTGTCCAGCCCGACATCGAGTCGGCTGTGACTGCTGTCGCCGGTTGACCTCATCGCGACGGACTTTCAGCAGGAATCGGGCGATGTCAGGCCAAGGATCGCGGGCGGTGTTGATTGATTTCGAGGGGATTGACGGGTCGGGCAAAGGGACACAGGCCCGCAGACTGTGCGAACGGCTGGCCGCCGAACGGGTCTCGTGCGCGTTGATCAGCTTTCCGCGGTATGGCGAAACGTTGTTCGGCAAAGCGGTGGGGGAATTCCTGAACGGTCGATTCGGGGCGCTGGACCAGGTCCACCCGTTTCTGGTCTCGCTCCTGTTCGCTGGTGACCGATTCGAATCGAAGGGGCTGCTTGAACAGGCGCTGCTGAATAACCAGGTGGTGGTACTCGATCGCTACGTCCCGTCGAACATTGCGCATCAGGCGTCGAAGTGCCCGGCGGGTGAACGCGGTGAGCTGGTCGAGCGGATCCTTAAGATCGAACATGAACTGTACGGAATGCCGCGGGCCGATCTGGTGTTATTGCTCGATCTGCCGGTGGAACGGGCGCAAGAGCTGATCGCGCTCAAAGCGAAACGTGATTACACAGACCGGGCGGCGGACATTCAGGAAGCGGACGCCCGCTACCTCGCTGGAGTACGCGAGGTGTATCATGGGATGGCTCGCAACGAGCCGGGCTGGCGGCGGATCGATTGTGCGACCAGCGAACGCCTTTTGTCGATCGACGAGGTTCATGCCGCGATCTGGAACGCCGTCGCCCCCAGGCTGCCCACACTCGCCCGATCGGTCCCCTCGTGAAACTCAAGCGGCTCCCCGAAGACTTCCAGGTTGCGGAACTGACCGATGTCGTACCGGCTGGAGGTGACTACGCCCTCTATCGGCTCACCAAGCGATCTCTGGGGACACCCGAAGCGATCGATCGACTGCTGACCCGCATGAAGGTGCAGCGGCATCGCATTTCCTACGGCGGTCTCAAAGACAAGCACGCCCACACGACGCAGCACATCACGATTCGTTTCGGTGCCCCGCACGGCTTGGTCCACAAAGAGATCGAACTCGATTATCTGGGGCAAATGGATCGCGCGTTCACCCCCCAGCACATCGCGGGGAATCGCTTTCGGATCGTGATTCGCGATCTGTCGGCGGTCGCACTGGACCGCGCCCGTGCCGCGCTATCGGAAGTGGCCACATCGGGGTTTCCCAACTATTTCGACGACCAGCGGTTTGGGTCGCTGGGGGCGTCGAATGATTTTGTCGCGCGGGCCTGGTGCTCGGGGGATTACGAACGCGCCCTGTGGCTGGCGCTCGCGGATCCGAATCCAGATGACCGGAAGGAAGAAAAGGACCAGAAGGCGATTTTGCGCGAGCAGTGGGGGAAGTGGCGTGACTGTAAGGCGGCGCTCGAACGGTCGAACCGTCGCAGCATTGTGACGTATCTCGCCGACAAACCGCCCGAGAATCCCGACTATCGCGGAGCGTTCGCCCGGCTGCGGGTCGACATGCGGGGACTGTATCTGTCGGCGTTTCAAAGTCATTTGTGGAACCAGTTGCTCAGTCAGTCGCTGTGCGACACGGTCCCGGTCGACCGCAGATTCTCCGTCGACTTGAAAACTGGACCTGTCCCGTTTTTCCGCACACTCGAAGCCAATGAGCGGGAGACGTTGCTGGGGACCGATCTGCCGCTCCCTTCGGCCCGGCTGCATCTGGACCCCGGTCCGCAGCTCGACCGGATCGAGGCGGTCGTCCGGGCGAATGGATTGGAACTGCGTGAACTGCGTGTGAAACATCCGCGAGACAGCTTTTTTTCGAAGGGGTCGCGACCGGCGATCATTTTGCCGACCGAGGTGAGTGAATCGTCGGAGGGAGACGACTTGTATCCCGGCCGAAAGAAGGTCGCATTGTCGTTCGAATTGCCGCGCGGTTCGTACGCGACCATGCTGGTGAAGCGGATCACCGAATGCTGACCGTGCTGTATGAAGACAACCATTGCCTGGCAGTCGTGAAGCCAGCCCGGTTGTTGACCATGGGGGATGAAACGGGGGATACCACGCTGGTCGATCTGGCCCGCGACTATTTGCGGGAGAAGTATTCCAAGCCGGGTAATGTGTTCGTCGGTGTGGTCCATCGGCTCGATCGACCGGTGTCAGGGGTTGTGCTATTCGCCCGCACTAGCAAAGGGGCGGCACGTCTTTCCGAGCAGTTCCGACTGGGGACGGTGGAGAAGAAGTACCAGACGCTCGTGACGGGAAAACTCGAGGGAGAGCAGGTCGAGTGGCGCGACTGGCTGTTCAAGAACGAGCAGACGAACACGGTTCAATGTGTCGCCGAGGGAACGCCGAACGCCCGGGAGAGTCTGCTGCGTTGCCGACGGCTGCGGCAGATCGGGTCACGTGTGTTGCTGGAAGTGACACCCATCACGGGGCGAAGTCACCAGATCCGGGCGCAGCTCGCGGCACGGGGATTGCCGATCGTGGGGGATGGCAAGTACGGCTCGCGGGTGCCGTTCCATGAGGGGTGCATCGCGTTGCACGCGACTTCGCTCGCGTTCCAGCATCCGACGCGGGACGAACGGATGGAAGTGAATTCGCCGCTGCCGGCAAATTGGTTCTGAGACGGAATGTAGCCCGCACTCTCCGAGTGCGCGGCCCGTTGTGCGAACTCCGTCAATCGGCGCACTCAGGGCGGGCGCAAACCCCCAAGCGAGCCGGCCGTCGGCAGATGAATCCGACGCCGCATGGTGCCAGCGAGGGGACGAACAAGCCGACAATGAACTTGTTGAATGGTCGGACGGTTCTCTCATGGGCGTATCTGAATGAATTGACCGAAAAGTGGCTGCAGGCAGAATCGGCTCGACACCAGGTCGCGATGTTGCGCGAGCGGTACGAGGTGCTGGGCCGATCGCGGAGCGCTTCCTGCACCGGTTGATCGCCAGCCTTGCGGTCGAGCGCGCCCGCCGAGAAACCCGACTCTCGAGTTTCACTTTCGCTGCCACCAGGCATTCCGGGGCGTTCTTCCGGTATTGGCCTCAACCCGATTCACCTCCCCCCCCAGCTTGACCCGGGGCCGATCAACGACATACCCAGCGGGCGGCGTTGTTGCAGTCGCTCCGACCGCGGAATAGCTGAAATCCAGCGCCGACTGTTCCGTCAAGAAACGACGAACGGATTCCACAGACGGTTTTTGCAGCGACAACATCAAAGTCCTCAATCTCGTCCGCGATGAAGCATGAGCCGTAGTCCGACAAACGGTAAGATGGCCCGCGGAATTGTAACCGCGATTCAACCCACTTCCCAACGCAAGTCCCTCAAGACGAAGAAAGCCGATTGGTGATGAACATGCCGGTCGGGACGCCGCACGCGTTTAAGAACGAAAGCGACAAACCGGCCCGAATGCTGATCTCGGTCGCGCCGGCGGGTCTGGAGAAAATGTTCTTTGAATTCGGCGTCCCGGCTCCACAAGGGGCGACAACCGCTCCCCCGCCGTCGAAGGCCGAAATTGACAAACTGCTGGAGATCGCCCCGCGGTACGGCATTGAGATCAAAGTGCCGAAGCATTGATTCTGATCCTCTGCCCTGCCTCGCTGCGGATCCGGTGGGGCAGCCCCTCCAGCGTCAGGTCGACCCCGCGTGATGAGAAACAGAGCGGGACGTAGGTTCTAGGTCCCGTGCCGGTCGTCGACCGCTTGGGCGACGCCGACGATGGTGTTTTCGACCAGTCGCACATCGCGTGTCTGTTGACCAATGCGGATACCGACGCGGCGCATTGGTTGCCGGGTCTCGCGAATTTCGTTCCGTTCCAGCACGATCGATTCGGTTTCCCCCTGCACGTCGATCGCCACCCCGTCGTCGGGTCCACTGTTGACAATGCGGTTCTTTTCAATCCGGTTGCGATGGCCGGCGAACGCCTTGCCACGCTCGGGGCGGAACAACACTCCCGATTTGCCACTCCCTAGGATTTCGTTGTCCCGCACCAGATTGTTGTTGTCGCGGTGACCGATCGAGACACCATAACCGCTGTTGTCGCGGATGATGTTCTTTTCCGCGAGACCGAACTTCACGCCCCAACAGAAGAAGACGCCGATGTCATTTCGTTCGAGTGTGTTGCCGCGCATTACGGGGCGTTGCGAACCAGAACCCGGGTGCAGTCCCAGTCCGACATTGTCGTGACTGTGGCAGTTTTCGACGACGACATCGTGGCAGATCTGCCAACTGATGCCGTCGCCATTGGAATTGCGGGCTTCGACACCCCGAATCTGCACCGTGTGACAATCCTGGAGAAAGATGCAGCCGGCGTAGTTTCCGTCGAGATTCTCGCTTTCCGCTTTGTTACCGTCGATCACCAAATTCTCGATGACGATGTGGTTGCTGTATTCGCCTGAGAAGAGCGGAAAGAGTGTCGCGACGGTTGGCTCACCCATCTCCCAGAAATTCTCCCGCAACGGTTTGTCGAGCTTGAAGCGGTTTCCCGAGCGGGCGACCAGCGTCCGTTTCGCTACGTTGCTTCCCGTATGGTGCGGGTTCTTCGACCGCAGGCAGATTCCATCCCCCACCTGAAACCCCTTGGCGTCGGCGAGTGTGATTTCCTGGTCGTACCAGTCCGAGTCGGCGGCGAGCTTGGCCTTCACCGACGGGGCCTTGATGATTTGCGTGTCGGCACCCGTCCCGAGAATTCGCACTTTCGACGGCAGATACACCGCGTTGCGAAACACGAATTTCCCGGGAAGAATGCGCACCGTTCCGCCCCCCCAGCGGGCAACCGAATCGACCGCCGCCTGAATCACCTTCTCGGTCGACCCCACCAGATCGGCCTCTTTGGGACCAACCGTCAAGGTGAGCCGTTCTTCCCAGTTCGGCTCATGCACTTCGTCTCCCGAAGTCGCCCGGGGGTTTTCGACCGTGGGGCGACCTGGCTCGTCGTCGGCGGGTAGGCGGCCGGCGGCGAGCGCGATCGTCGCGGCCGACCATTGGAGAAAACCCCGGCGTGTTGTCGAGTGATGGGCGGGTTCAGTCATGACGACGGTCTCCGGTTTCGAAACGAATGTCGGGTAGGACTCGGCAAGCCTCCCGCAGACGCCCGCTCGGCGAGCAATGGACCGACTCGCCGGGGAGTGGACAGGAACGGTGTGCTGCAAGAATTAAACCACAGACGGGGTTCAGGATCCACGTTATTAATCGCACAGTCGCGTTTTCGCGACGAAATTCCCCCCCCGGACGACCGCCAGTTCACCGCGACTTTCGATTCGGGCTGGACTTTCCCCGTCAGCTTGTTATTCTTTTGGTACTTCAATCCTCTGCGCTACGGCCGTTGGATAAGTGCCAGGTCCAATGGCGTTTCTTCGAACGCAGTTCGCGTTTGTGACATTCGGTCCTGGAATCCCCACGAGACACGAATGTCATTCTCTGCTCTCGGGCTATCTGAGCCCATTCTGCGCGCTGTCACTTCCGAAGGTTACACCACTCCGACTCCCATCCAGGCACAGTCCATACCGCATGTTGTGGCGGGAACCGATTTACTCGGTTGCGCCCAGACCGGTACCGGTAAGACGGCGGCGTTCGCGCTGCCGATTCTGCACCGGTTGACTGCCGATGGAAATCCCCCCGCCGGGGCCGGTCGCAAAATCCGCGTGCTGGTTCTCGCTCCCACGCGGGAACTCGCCCTGCAAATCAGCGAAAGCTTCGCCTCATACGGGCGCAATACCACTCTGCGCAGCACTGTAGTGTTTGGCGGCGTTGGTCAAGGCGCTCAGGTTCAGGCGCTCAAGCGGGGTGTCGATATTCTCATCGCCACTCCCGGTCGTCTGAACGACCTGATGGAGCAAGGCTACATCGATCTGCGGCACCTGCAGATATTCGTTCTGGACGAGGCCGACCGCATGCTCGACATCGGGTTCCTGCCCGATATTCGTCGCGTCATCGCCAAGATCCCCAAGACGCGTCAGACGCTGTTCTTTTCGGCGACCATGCCTCCCGAAGTGCGGAAGCTCGCCGACGATCTGCTCCACAATCCGGTCCGGGTCGAAATCGCTCCTGTCAAGGCGACGACCGAACTGATCGAACAGTCGATCTGCTTCGTTCAGAAGCCCAAGAAGATTACGCTGCTCGCAGGGTTCCTGAAGACCCCGGGTGTCAGCCGATCGATCGTCTTCTCCCGTACCAAGCATGGTGCCGACCGGATCACCCGGCAGTTGTTGCAATACGGCATCCGTGCCGACGCGATTCACGGCAACAAGAGCCAGAACGCCCGTCAGCGCACGCTGGAACGGTTCCGGACAGGCAAGCTGCGGGTGCTGGTGGCAACGGACTTGGCGGCGCGGGGAATCGACGTCGACGACATCTCCCACGTCTTCAACTTCGACCTGCCGCACGAACCGGAAACCTACGTCCATCGCATCGGCCGTACGGGCCGCGCTGGTTCGACCGGCCAGGCGATCGCATTCTGCGACCCGGCTGAGCGCTCGATGCTGAAGGCGATCGAACGCCTGATGAAGAAGCCGATTCCGGTCTGCCAGAATCTGCCGAATCACCCGGTCGCGTCACCGGAAGCCGAGGAAGTCTTCTCCGAGATTCATGCGGAAGACGAAGTCGATTTTGGGTCGGGTGTGGAAGTGCATCGCCCGGTTCGGGACCGCGCTCCTTCCGATCTGACCGGAGCGAACGAGTCGGGCGAAGGTGCCGGCAAGCGTCGCCGTCGCCGACGTCCCGCGGGTGGTCCAGGCGGCGGGCCTTCGGGGGCCCCCCGTGTTGGTTCGCACTCTTCCGGTCCTCGCGAACGTCGCCCTGTGGCGGCTGGACAGTCGGCCTCGCATTCGGGAGGATCTCCCGCAGGGCGCACGTCACACTGGAACGGCCGCACGGCCGGCGCGGCCGCGACAACTGAAGGAAGTGGTCCCCGCAAAGCACCTCCCCGTAAGGGTGGGGGAAACCGCCGGGCTCGTGGTCGTGGTCGCAGTTAACCACCGCGCCGGTCGCCACGCTATTGCGATCGGTTGAAAACGGAACTTCAGCAGTGGTGGACGGTTTTTTGAACTGTCCACCACTGTTTTTCTTTTGGCGTGGATAGATTTTGGGAGCGCGGAACTCAGTCCTGCAGACTGGTTCCGACAATGAATTCGGCTACCGTGGCGGCCAATCCACGTCATTGTAAAAATACGGAGAAGACTCTGGTCAGAGAAAAATCTGATTCGAACAACCGAGGCGAGCGGGGCGGCGTCAGCCCCCTGCCCGCCGCCCCCTCAGGGCGACCGCCATCATGCCCCATCAAATTCCCAGGTTCCTGCCAGCACGACTCACCACCCTCTTCGTGTGCGGTCTCCTGGGTTGCGTGACGGCAACCGCATTCGCCCAGGACGATGCCGAATTCTTCGAAAAACGGGTCCGGCCTCTGCTCGCCGACCGTTGTGAGAAATGTCATTCCGCAGCCAAAGGCAAAACCAGCGGCGGCCTGGCTCTCGATACCCGGTCCGGTTGGTCGAAAGGGGGTGACAGCGGTTCCCCCATTGTCCCCGGGAAGCCGGAGGAAAGTCTCCTGGTTTCGGCGGTCCGTTACGAGGACGACTCGCTGCAAATGCCCCCGCGGGACGGCGGAGGACGATTGACTGATGCGGAAGTCGCGACGCTCGTCGAATGGGTGTCACGCGGCGCGCCCGATCCCCGCATCAAGTCGGGACGAACCGTCGGCATGTCGGCGGAGGAGGCACGCACGTGGTGGTCGTTTCAGCCGCTCAAGGTCATCGAACCCCCTGTTGCTGGCGAACCGCGCTGGTCACAGACCGAGATTGACCGGTTCCTCGCCGCCAAGTGGTCGGAACAGCAGTTGGCACCCACCGCGCCGGCGGATCGACGCCCGCTGCTGCGCCGGGTGACATTCGACCTGACGGGGCTTCCGCCAACCCCCGCAGAGGTCGACGAATTTCTCGCCGACGAGCGTCCCGACGCCTGGTCGCGAGTGGTTGATCGGTTGCTGGCGTCGCGCGTGTACGGCGAACGCTGGGCCCGGCACTGGCTGGATGTTGTCCGTTATGCGGACTTCTACGATTCCAATCCCAAGACCCGCACCGCCAGTTGCGAAATCACGGAAGCGTGGCGCTATCGCGACTGGGTGGTCAAATCGCTGAATGACGACTTGCCGTTCGATGAATTCACACGGCTGCAGATCGCGGGAGATGTGCTGCCGACTTCAACGGGCGATCGATTCAATCCCGACGGCCTGGTGGCGACGACGTTTCTGACCAACGGAGTCTGGGACCGGGGGGACGCCGACAAAGAGAAGATTGTCAGCGATATGGCCGACGACAACATCGACACCGTCGGAAAGGTGTTCTTGGGGCTGACTCTGGGCTGCGCCCGTTGCCACGATCACAAATTCGACCCGATCTCCACCGAGGATTACTACGCCCTCGCCGGCATTTTTTACAGTTCGCACATTCTGAAAGAACTGGGGGTCAAGGGGGGCGAATACACGATGAATCGCGTCCCGCTGCTGTCGCCGGCGGAATTGGAGCATCGCGGCGGTATCGAACGGCAGCTCGCAGAGACGAACGCGAAGATCGCAGCGATCGACGTCGGTCTGAAATACCAGTTACGAATCCAGGGGGGAACCACGCTGGTCCCGACGGCGTTTGAAAGCGAAGTCGGCGGATCGGGCGAAATCGCTCTGGAGGGTGTGGTGACCGTCTCGGGCAAAAACGGCAAGGACGCGTACGCAATCCGCGGGGTCGCGCCGGCCGAAGGGGAGATGCGTGTGATCCGCCTGGAGGTTCTGCCAGATACGAATCTGCCCATGGGTGGCCCCGGTCGCGCGAGTGACGGGAATTTCGTCCTGACGAATTTTACACTGGCGTACGGTGTTCCCGGATCTGTTGAGACCCCGCATGCCGTCAAACTCACCAACCCGCAGGCGAATTTTGAACAGGCGGGGTTCCCAGCGGCGATGGTGCTGGACGACAAACCCGAAACCGGCTGGGCCGTTTCCCCCCAGGTCGGCAAACCCCATCTCATCACCTTTGACATCCCGGCGGAGGTGAAGATTCCTGCCGGTGCGCCGCTGCGAGTTCAACTCGAACAGCGGCACGCCGACACCCACACGATCGGCAGATTCCGATTGTCGACCGCGACCGCACATGCTGCGGATGCGCTCGACTCGGATCCTGGCCGAAAGAAGCTGGTCGCGACCCGTGATCGATTGTCGCGGGAGGTCGCGACGCCGATTCCGTTGGCGATTGCCATGACCGAGGGGGGAACTCCCGGCGGGCTCTTCCCCAATATCCAGGATGTGCCGATTCATATCCGGGGTAGTTACACCCGTTTGGGGCCGGTCGTTCCCCGTCGGCTTCCCCGGATTTTGGCGGGCGATTCGCAGCCGGCGATCACCGTTGGGAGCGGTCGGCGCGAATTGGCCGACTGGGTCGCCTCCCGACGGAACCCGCTGACGGCACGAGTGATTGTCAATCGGGTCTGGCAGTGGCACTTCGGCGAAGGACTCGTTCGCACTGCGAGCAACTTTGGCAAGTTGGGAGAGGCCCCCAGTCATCCCGAACTTCTCGACTGGCTGGCGGCGAAATTCATCGAGGAAGGCTGGTCGCTGAAAAAGCTGCATCGGCGGATTCTGGCGTCGGCGGTCTATCAGCAATCGAGCCGGGGGACGGCCGAGGGGGTGGAACGAGATCCCGAAAACCGCTGGCTCTCCCGGTTTTCGCCCCGCCGACTGGAGGCCGAGGCGATTCGCGACTCGCTGCTGTTTGTCTCGGGTCGTTTGGAGCCCAGCGCCGGCGGCCCCGCTGGCGACGACCTGACAATTCCCCAGCGATCGTTGTATGTGCAAACCGCCCGGTGGGATCGCAGTGGCTACGCGACCTTGTTCGACGCCGCCAACCCCGATTCGTCGACGGAAAAACGGGTTGTCAGCACCGTTGCTCCGCAGGCGCTGCTGTTGCTGAATCACGAGTTCATTCTCGGCCAGGCAAAGCATCTTGCCGGGCGATGGTTGCGCGAGTCTTCCACCAATGAAACCCATCGAATTCAGTCAGCGTACCAGCAGTTGTTCGGTCGGCCCGCGAGTGAGGCGGAAATGCAGATCGCCCGGCGGTTGATCGCACAAGGTGGTGAAGCGGATCCGGCCGCTGGCTGGACCGACCTGGCGCATGTCCTGCTCTGCTGCAACGAATTCGTCTACCTGGAGTAGCCCATGAACAATCCACTCGCGTTGACCCGCCGGCAGATGCTGGCCCGGACCGGTTGCGGATTTGGCATGGTGGCGTTGGCCGAGATACTGGCTCGCGAAGCGCTGGGCGCGACCAGCGACACGGCTCGAGCCGCGCGTCCCTACGCGGTCCGGTCGCCCCACCACCCCGCCCGGGCGAAGCGGTGCATTTTTCTCTACATGCCGGGGGGACCATCGCACGTTGACACGTTCGACCCGAAGCCCCGCTTGATTGAGGACGATGGAAAGCCGCTCCCGTTTGAGAAGCCCAAGCTCGAGCGGACGAAGACAGGCAACCTGCTCGCCTCTCCCTGGAAGTTCGCGAAACAGGGTGAGTCGGGGGTGGAGGTCAGCGAGTTGCTGCCGATGATGGCGAAGTGCATCGACGACCTCTGCGTGATCCGATCGATGTACGGGGACAACATCAATCACACGGGGGCGGCGCTTCAGATGTGTACCGGGGAGCAGGCGTTTTCGCGACCCAGTCTCGGTTCCTGGTTGACCTACGGATTGGGAACCGAGAACCAGAATCTCCCCGGGTTTGTGGTGGTCAGTCCAGCGGCGGTTTTCCAAGGCGCGCAGTTGTGGGCTTCGAGCTTTCTCCCCAGCGCCTACCAGGGAACGTTGGTGCGTGATCTGAAGAGTCCGATCGCGAATCTGACCGATCCGTCCGGGAACCTCGATCGCCAGCGGGCGAAGCTCGACGCGATTCGGCAGTTGAACGAACTCCACAAACGGGATCACGTCATCGAGAGCCAGTTGGACGGCCGAATCGCGTCGTTTGAACTGGCGTTCCGCATGCAGCGCGACGCACCCGAGGCGTTCGACGTCTCGCGGGAAAGCGAGCAGACACAAAAGCTGTACGGTGTGGGGGATCCCGCGACCGATCTGTTCGGTCGGCAGTGCCTCTTGGGACGCCGGCTGGTTGAGAGGGGAGTGCGATTCGTGCAATTGTTCGACGCGCCCGCCAACAACGCCTGGGATCATCACGGCGGACTGCGCGAGAACCTACCGGCCCGCTGCAAGGCTGTCGATCAGCCGATCGCCGCGTTACTCACCGATCTGAAGTCACGCGGACTGCTGGACGACACCCTGGTCCTTTGGGGTGGCGAATTCGGCCGCACCCCCACCGCCGAGGGGACCAACGGCCGGGAACATCATCCCTTCGGATTCAGCATGTGGATGGCGGGGGGAGGGATTCGTGGAGGTCAGGCGTACGGCGCGACCGACGAGTTTGGCTGGCACGCGGTGGAAAACAAAGTCCACGTCCACGACCTGCACGCGACGATTCTGCATCTGATGGGTTTTGACCACGAACGCCTCACCTTCCGTTTTGGCGGTCGGGATTACCGCCTGACCGACGTCCATGGCAAGGTGGTCCGCGACATTCTGGCGTAATCTGAAAAATGACTCCCCATGAGGAGTCACGAGGCACTCGGGGGTGCGCAACCCCACAAGCGAGCCCGCCGCCGCGTTATGAATGGGACGTCGGACTTGCCAGTGAGGAAGTGAACCGCTGGGCGAGTGGGGTTTATGACGTACATCAGCCGATCGGCAGGACAGCCAACTGGCAGTCCCCTATCGACCCCGACCAGTCACCGGGTACGCCGGGTCTCGGAATCCCTTCCCGGTGTGTTCCCCTGGGGGAACCAATTGATCGACGGCGGCTTCGTCGTCGGAGCTGATGGCGATCTCCAGCCCTCCGAGATTGTCTTCGAACTGTTCCCAGGTTCTGGGGCCGATGATGATCGAGGTGACAATTGGATTCGCCAGGCACCACGCCAGGGCGAATTGGCTGAGTTTTCGGCCGGTCTGCTCGGAGTACCGCGTGAGAGCCTCGGCCAGCTCGAAACTCTCGTCGCGAAGTTCGGCCTGCTGCATGCGTTTGTCGTTGCGTGCCGCGCGGCTGCCTTCGGGGAAGCTCTCTCCCTGTTTGTATTTTCCCGAAAGGATTCCCCGGGCGAGCGGGCTGTAGCCCACGACACCCACCCCGTGTTCCCGGCACAGCGGGAGGAGTTCCACTTCGATATCGCGGTTGCAAATGTTGTAGAGCGGTTGCACACATTGAAATTTATGCAGATTCAACCGTTCACTGGCCCCCAAGGCCTCCATCAACCTCCAGGCCCGAAAGTTGGAGCAACCGATGTAATTCACCTTGCCCTCGCGGACGAAGTCATCGAGCGTGCGAAGGGTCTCCTCAATCGGGGTTCCGTAGTCGGGGGTGTGCACGTAATAGAGGTCAATGTAGTCGGTCTTCAGTCTGCGGAGGCTGGCTTCGAGCGCCTGGCGCAGGTGGACGCGACTGGCACCGGCGTCGTTGGGACCGGTTCCCATAGGGCCGCGCCCTTTGGTGGCTAGAACGACCTGGTCGCGGCGGTCGGCGATCGCCTGGCCGACAACGACTTCGGATCCTCCCGCGACGTAAATGTCGGCGGTATCGAAGAAATTGATACCGCGGTCAAGGGCGGCGTGCATGATGCGAACGGACTCGTCGGGCGGGGTGGGGCCGCCAAACATCATCGTTCCCAGACAAATCGGAGAAACCTGAACGCCGGAGTGGCCGAGCCTGCGGTACTGCATAGATGTGGCTGTTATTCGATGAAGAGATGCTGTATCATGGCCGCTTGCGCGTTTTCGAACGCACGATGAACCGAGGGCGGCCCCAAGTGAGACGAATCCTGGAGCCGTTATATCGGAACAATCGTCAAACCTCCACAAAACTGTCGTCCTTGATCAACGAAGGAGCGGGAGCCAGAGCATGGGTGTTAAGAAGACCGGGAAAGGCCGCCGAAAACTGGGGCGTAAGAAGCGCCGAATGCGCGCACGGATCCGGCACCGTAAGGGATAAGGTCCGGGCGGACTGGCGAGGGTTGGCTGTGTTTGCGGCCGAACTCGTTCACGATCTGGTGAACAGAGCGAGTACTCCAACTGCGGGGACGGTGCGCCCCGACACAGGGCTCGTTTTGGCATGGAGGCTCCACCTCGTTCCGTGGCGCAGTGCGCTGGTTGACTGTTGCGTAGGGAAATTCTGATCGGTAGTCTGGCGTGTGGTTCCGGTCGCACGTTAGGATAATCCGACAGAATCCCACCCGAAGATCCCGCTTGCGCATTTGATGCGGGTGGATCTTCCGCACAGGCAGCCGATCCCACCTACTGCCATACCTTCGGAAAGAGGTCGAGCCATGAGATCCCTGATGCACTGCTGGAGGATGGCGGCCCTCGCCGTCCTGCTCGGTGTCGCGTCGAGTCTGACATCGTACGGGCAAGAGGCGGTTGACCCCGCCAAGGCCGCGGCAGCCGACGCGGCGCAAAAGGTCGCGGAAGTCGCGCTGGGCAAACGGGCGGCGGCCGACAAAGTCGTCGCCGACGCTCAGGGCAAGGTCAAGCAAGCCACACAAGCTCTCGCCAAAGCGAAAGCCGACGAAATCCGCCTGACCAGCGAGATGACCAACGCCGACAAGGCGTTCCAGGAAAAGACCGCCGCCTCCAATAAGGCGGCCGAAGATGCGAAGCCGCTGGAAAAACCGGCGGCTGACGCGGTCGTGGCGGCGAAAGCCGCTGTCGACGCCAAGGCGGCCGCCGACGCTCAGGCTGCGACCACCGCGGGGATCGCCAAGGCGACCGCCGACACCGCCGCCGCCGCCAAAGTGGCTGTCGAGAAAGCTCCCTCCGACAAGGGAATCGCGTTGCTGCGGGTGTTGGCCGACAACGTAGCCGCCGATGCCGACAAGTCGTCGAAGGACGCCGTGGCGCTGGTCGGGACCACCACGAAGAACGCCGCTGACACCGACGCCGCGGCGAAAATCGCGGCTGAAAAACTCGCTGCGGCCCAAAAAGTCGCCGTCGACGCGTTGGCCGCGACCAAGACGGCTGAGACCGCTCTCGCCGCTGTGAAAGAAAATCTGGCGAAGGCGGCCGAGGCTTCGAAGCTGGCCGACACTCAAGTCGCCGCCGCCCGGGCCGAGGTGGAAACCGCGCTCGCCGCTCTGGCCACCGTCGCCAACGAAGCGACTGTCGCGCTCAAAGCGTCGGAAGAGGCTCTGGCGGGTATCGGTCAGTTTGTCTCGTTCTCGAAGCAGATCGCTCCGGTGTTTGTGAAACGCTGCCTCGCCTGCCACAATGCGCAGTCGGCGAAGGGCCGCTACAACATGGACAGCTTCCACGGCATTGTGAAGGGGGGCGAACAGGGGATGGCGGTGGTCAGCAAGGATCCTGATGGATCCAATCTGCTGGCTCTGATCGAAGACGGCAGCATGCCCAAAGACGCCGACCCGCTCACGAAAGACGAAATCGCTGCGATTCGCAAGTGGATCAAGAATGGCGGTCGTCTGGACGCCGGACTCAAGGAGGCGGCACAACTCGTGACGATCATTCCCAAACTGCCCCAGCCAATGCCTCCGGAAGCGTACCGGGTTCCGATTCCTGTGACGTCGGTCGCGTGGAGTCCCGACGCCAGCCTGATCGCCAGTTCGGGCTATCATGAAGTCGTTCTGTGGAACCCCGCCGATGGAAAGCTGATCCGGCGGATCACCAATGTGGCGGAACGCACTTATGACATCGAGTTCAGCGCCGACGGCAAGTTGATGGCGGTCGCCGCGGGCACCCCCGGTCAACAGGGTGAAGTGAAACTCTTCAACCCGGTTGACGGAACACTCATTCGCGATGTGATGACCACCAGCGACTCGGTGTTCGGCGTCGCCTTCAGCCCTGATGGCAAACGGCTGGCGACCTGCAGTGCCGACCGATCGATCCGCGTCTTTAACGTCGAGACCGGCGCTCAGGAACTGCTGATCGAAGACCACGCCGACTGGGTCATGGATATCGCCTGGTCCCCCGATGGTTCAAAGCTCGCGTCGGCCAGCCGGGACAAGACTTCGAAGCTGTTTGACGCCAAGACGGGCGACTCGTTGGTGACCTTCCCCGCGCACGCGGAAGTCGTTTACGGCGTCGCGTTCTCTCCCGATGGAACGCAGGTTCTGACTTCGGGACGGGACAACAAGATTCGGGTCTGGAACCCAGCTAACGCTCAGCAGATCCGTGAGATTGGTGGATTTGGCGGCGAAGTGTACCGCGTTGTTGTCAGTTCGGACGGGCGGATCTTCAGTTGCAGTTCCGACAAGCAGGCTCGCGAACACAAGCTGGCCGACGGTGCCGCTGTCCGGGCCTTCGCCGGCCATAACGACTGGATCTACAGCGTTTCCTTCCACCCCGCCTCCAAGCGGGTGGTGACGGGAAGCTGGGACGGCGAAATTCGCGTCTGGAACGCCGAAGATGCCAAGGGAATGTTGACGTTCACCGCCGCCCCCGGGATCGCGGCCCCCATGGCAACAGCGGCGAAATAGTCCGAGAAAATCATCGCTGACAATGGAATGAGTGGACCTGGGGCCGGACGACTTTCGTCCGGCCCTTTTTTTCATGACACCACCCACGTCACCGGACGACGGGTGCCACGGCCAGCGACCAACGGAAGTCGGCCGTGCGAGCGGAATCGGGCGTCGACTCCTGAAAACATCACACCCCGCAGCGAGAATACGGAAATGGAAACCACCCGCCGTTCGTTCATCCAGTCGGCGAGCGCCGCCGGTGCCGCTCTGTTCGCCGCGGGAACTTCTTCCGGGCAGGAACCGGCCCCTCAACTCCAGGTCCGTACTGCGAATCTGTTCGATCACGATGCTCGCGCCCCATTCGTCACCGAGTTGTTTCTTGACAACGAGATGCTTGACAGCACCCCCGGTGTGACGCGCAGGCTTCACCCGGCGAAAAAGCACCTTTTAAACCCCGTCGTCCGATGCGAACGCTGGTGCGACGGCAACTACATGGAACCCTATACCACCCTGTACGACGAAGAGGAAAAACTCTTCAAGATGTGGGCTCGGGCCGGTAGTGATGTGAAGAACGGCTTTGTGGGGGGCAATGCCGCCTACATGCTGTACTTCACGTCGACCGACGGCATCCACTGGGATCGGCCCAATCTGGGTGTACTTGAAGTTGATGGCAGGCGCGATCACAACATCGTGTTCGTCAGCGACCTGGTGACGAAATCGCCCACTTCCCGTGCTTACGGCCCCGAAAAGTTCGTGGTTCCCACAGCCCCCATGGTGCCTCAGGGGAAGAAGGCGTTTTTCTGGAGCGTCAACAAACATCCCCGCCCCCGCGACGCGTCTGAAACATATGTCGCGACAGCGATCGTGCAGGATCACCGTCGCGGCGCGCACATTGTCACCTCACCAGACGGCATCCACTGGTCGTGCGCCGCCACCCCCTTCTGGCAGACTCCCCACGACGTGTCGTCGATGGGAGACGACTGCCTGATGCACCTTTACTTCGATACAGCGAAGGACAAGTGGGTGCTCTACCGTCGAATCGTGCCTGAGTTCAGCGAACGGATGATCGCCAACGACAGCGACCGCAACCGCGCGGGAGTCGACCGGTACAACCGTGCCTACGCGTACGCCGACAGCGTTGACCTGAAGGAGTGGAAAAATCATCAATTCACGCTCGCCATGGATCCCGACGACCCGGCCGACACTGAGTTGTACCAGTTTGGCTGCCACCAGTTCGGACGGAACTACGTGGGGTACATGAGCATCTACTATTTGCGTCACCCGCAGCCGATCGACATTCATCTGGCGACAAGCCGGGATGGCATTCACTTCACTCGGGTCTGCCGGGGGACTCCGTTCATCGCTTCGGGACCACTGGGTTACTACGATTTCATGGCGATGGCCTGTTCGCAACCGCGGCCGATTGTCGTCGACAACACGATCTACATCTATTACGCGGCGCTCAACTTTCCGCACGACGCCGACATGGCCGAGTCGAAAGATTTCACGGGGGGAGTGGCCCTCGCGACACTAAAGCGAGACCGGTTCGCTTCGCTCGAGACGGGCGATCCCGATACCGGTGCCAACCGGGTGATCACCAAGCCCTTCGTCGTGCGGCATCCCCGACTGTATCTCAACGGGGCGACCTGGATGAGAGGGGGCATTCGCGTGGAGGTTCTGACCCGCGACTGGCAGCCGATTCCCGGTTTCACCGAACGTGACGCCAGAGAAATCCAGGGGGACGCGCTCGATCATCCCTGCGTGTGGTCGAAGAACAACGACCTGAGTCAACTGCTGGGGCAGGAGATTCGGCTGAAGTTCCTCATGACTCGTGCGCGAATTCACGCGATCACACTGAGCCACGATCAGCGGCCGTTGAATGCGGTTGAGCGCGAATACCGCGCCGATGCCCAGGGGGATTCGGCACCGAAGCTGAATTGAGCGGGCAATCGTTCAACGGCCGCGACCCCCGCAGATCGGATTGCATGACGCCTCGACCGGAGGACTTCCAATCTGACCATCGCAATGACACGTGGATAACGCGCTCGATAGCAATCGACACCTCGGAATCGGGTCCTACCCCGAACTCAAGGGACGCCAAGCGTCCCGAATCAATCATCTGCCTTCGACGCGAATCGCGCGTTCGAGTTCTCGACACAACTTATCGAACGATGGCGAGCGCGAGCGACAAAGCTTGAGATCCATCTTGGAAGCGAGTTTTCGCTGATCAATCGCTGGTGCGTAATTTCCAGTGCGCGACCGGTCGAGGATCCATTTTTTCTTGTTGCGTGTCACCTCTGGCGCGATCGGGATGTCCGCGTCATCAATTTCTGTCAACAGTGCGCTCAATGACGCTGCAGCCGCTACAAACCATGTTTCAAACTCGGGATTCGCCAGCACGCATGCGATCGGTTGGTCCGGCCGGAATTCCCTGCAACGATTCAATAGTTGGGGCCCAAGCCGGCAGGGGAAATCGTCATCTGCTTCAATGAGCAGAAGGACCAGTCGAGACGCATCTGATGGAACGGCATCAAGCCGCGAAATGGCGAATTGAATCGCCTTGGACAGTGAGTTGTCGTTGGGATTGATGAGCCGACCACGTGGCTGAAAGATTGGGCGGCAACTTTGAATGTGGACATTTGTGAACAGTTCCGAACCAATTCGATGCAAGAGTACCGGAACGGAATCGACTTCGCCGTGCCCCTCGACAATCGGTGCGACCCATAAGCACTTCATTTCGACTCCACTAATCCCGCGAACTGACCTTGCGTTTCACTACGCGACGCTGGCTCAGGGGTTAGCTGTCCCATTCTCAGCAGTTCACCGGCTGTGTAGAGGTGGTCACTCATCATTTTGGCGCATGCGGCATCCACCGGGCCAATCTCAGTCGTCCCCTTTTCGGCGGCGACCGCAATTAACGTGAACCCTTTTGAGAAACGGCTCAGACATGTGTGTCCCTGCATTTTTGGAGAAGCGACTGCACGCGATCCACGTCCATTCCACCTGAACCGCTAACTCGCTTCCGCTTGCAGCCGCGCGGCGGTGAGGGTGTTTTCCAGCAGGAGTGTGATCGTCATCGGTCCGACCCCTCCCGGGACCGGGGTGATCGCTGACGCGACTTCGGACACCGGTTCGAAGTCGACATCGCCGACCAGTTTGCCGTCGACGCGATTGATCCCCACATCAATCACCACCGCGCCCGGTTTCACCATCTCTCGGGTCACGAACCGGGGGACACCAATCGCCGCCACAACAATGTCCGCCGACCTGACGATATCCACCAGATTCCGCGTCTGGCTATGGCAGACCGTCACCGTCGCGTTGGCCCCTGGGCCTTTTTGCATGAGCATCATCGCCAGGGGCTTGCCGACGATGTCGCTACGGCCAAGCACCACCACGTGGCTCCCTGCGGTTTCGGTTCCGCTTTCAATCAGCAACCGCTGCACGCCCGCAGGGGTGCAGGGGAGAAACCGGGGTCTCCCTTGGGCGAGCAGTCCGACGTTCTCCGGATGAAAGCAATCGACATCTTTGAGCGGGGTGACGGCATCCAATACCTTTTGGGCGTTGATCTGCCGGGGGACCGGAAGTTGCACCAGGATTCCATGCACGTGCGGATCGGCATTCAAGCGGGCCACCACATCGAGCAGTTCGCTTTCTGAGGTCGTCGCGGGAAGTCGGATCACATCGGTCCCAAATCCCGCCTTCCCACACGCCAGGTGCTTGTTTTTGACGTACACCGCGCTCGCCGGGTCGTCTCCCGTCAACACTGCGGTCAATAACGGCGTGACTCCGGTCCGCGCCTTAAACTCCTCAGCCCGGCGGGCGATGTCGGATCGGAAACTCTCTGCAATGGACTTGCCATCAATCAATCGGGCAGGCATGAGGCTTGGCTGAGCTGAACTCGGAATTGCGAGTGACAACGGACAAATGACAACGGACAAAACTCAACCGACCCCCGACTCACTCATCGTACCGAAAACCTGCGCCACCACCCACAACGTCCCCCCGGCGGCGAGTGCGGCGGCCAAGTCGTCGGCCATGATTCCCAACCCTCCGTGCAACTTCTCAAATCGCCGGATCGGCCACGGTTTCGTGGTGTCGAACAATCGGAACAGCAGAAATCCCAAAATCGCGGTCGCGACGCCGAACGGGACAAACAACAGCGTCCAGATCACTCCCACAATTTCATCGAAGACTACCGAACCGGGGTCTTCAGCGGTCCCCAGCAGCCGCGCGGCGCGGCCACAAAGGGGTATTCCGACAAGAAATCCGAGAATGGCGGCGAGAATCCGGAATTCCCACGGAACGAAACTGAGTCCACAGGCCGCTGCGACGCCCACGGCCGAACCCCAGGTGCCGGGGGCGACCGGCAGCCAGCCGGCACCGAATCCGGTGGCGAAAAACACGACCAGTCGATCGACAAAACTGCGGGAATCGTGGTTCACTGTGCGTCTCGGGAGGAGAGCGGCCCACCTTGAAGCGTGGGGGAACCGCAGACCCCATCTTACCCCAGGCGGGGTGTGGTGTTTAGCCAAAGGCGAATTCGCTTCCAATCTCCGGGAATCTGACGCCCTCGGCCCCGGGAAGCAACTGTTCCGTCTCGCCAGAATCGCTCGACTTTCTCTATACTCGCCAGAGTCCGTGTTCGTCACTCCAGGAAGTCGCGTCATGTCGGAAGAGGTCAAGCTGCACAAAAACGAGAGCATCAAGTCGGTCAGCCGCCAGTTGCGCGGCACGCTCACCGACGAATTGCGGTCGGGTGCCGACGGGTTCACTCCCGATATGGAGCAGCTCATCAAGTTCCACGGCTTCTATCAGCAGGAAGACCGCGATCTGCGGCATCAGAAGAACGCCGACGGTTCAGCGGTCGAGCGTCAGACGTCGTTCATGATCCGTTCGCGGATTCCGGGGGGCAGAGTCACCGCCGAGCAGTTTCTGGTGGAACTCGACCTGTGTGACAAGTACGGGAACGGGACGTTGCGGGTGACGACCCGGCAGGCCTTTCAACTGCACGGGGTGCTGATGAAAGACCTGAAGACGACGATTCGCGAGATCAACGAGATCAAGTTGTCGACGCTGGCGGCGTGCGGGGACGTGAATCGCAACGTCATGTGCTGCCCAGCGCCGTACAAGAACAACTCGGTGTTCGACGAGATGCAGGCGTTCGCCGACCGGTTGGCCGACCATTTCCGCCCCAAGACCACCGGGTATTGGGAAATCTGGATGACCGACGACAACGGCGAACAGCAGAATGTTTCTGAGTTCAAGCCGGTCGAAGAGCCGATCTACGGAGCGACCTACCTCCCCCGCAAATTCAAGATGGCAGTGGCGTTGCCGGACGACAATTGCGTCGACGTCCTGGCGAACGACATGGGATTCCTGGCGATCGTCGAGAACGGAAAGATCAAGGGATACAACGTGGTGGTAGGGGGCGGGATGGGGATGACTCCGAGCGCCAAGAAGACGTTTCCCGCGCTGGCGAAGCCGTTGGCGTTCGTCACCCCCGATCAGGCGATCTCGGTTGGCGAAGCGGTGGTGAAGGTGCAGCGAGACAACGGCAATCGCAGCGACCGCAAACTGGCCCGCTTGAAGTATTTGATCGCCAATTGGGGGATGGAGAAATTCACCGCCGAGGTTGAGAAATACTACGGCGGCAAATTGACTCCGCCGCTGCCTGTCGAGATCACCGGCGTCGACGACCACATTGGCTGGCATGAACAGGGGGATGGGAAACTCTTCCTGGGAATCAACATTGAAAATGGCCGGATCAAGGACGAGGGAACGCTGCGGATCAAGACCGGCTTGCGCGCGATTCTGTCGAAGTTCAAGATGCGATCCAGGCTGACCGCGTTGCAGGCGGTGATCCTGTGTGACATCGATCCGAAGGACAAACCAGAGATCGAACGGCTCATGCGCGAGCATGGCATGGCGGCCGCCGAGGAACTATCACTGTTGCGGCGTTACTCCGCCGCCTGCCCGGCCTGGCCCACCTGCGGACTCGCGGTGACGGAATCGGAACGGGCGCTGCCCGGGTTGCTCGACGAGATGGAAGTTGAGCTGAAGAAGCACGGCTTGGGCGGGGAGCGGATTTCCGTCCACATGACCGGTTGCCCCAACGGCTGCGCCCGCCCGTATACCCCCGACATCGGTTTTGTCGGGCGCGCCGCCGGCGAGAAGTACACGATTTACCTGGGGGGTAACGCCCAGGGAACTCGGTTGGGATACCTTTTCAAGGATTACGTTCCGAAACCGGAAATCGTCGCGTTGCTGTCGCCGGTCTTCGCCCGGTTCAAGGCGGATCGCCATGCCGGTGAATCGTTTGGTGATTTTTGCGCCCGACTGGGGAAAGTCGCCTTGGGCGGCGATGTGGACAGCGCCCGGTAGTCGGCAGGAGAAGCCTTTCCCGGACGTCGTTACGCGCACTCTGACGATGGCGTCGGGGGCCTGTGCAGAGCCTGGTCCTTCACGAAGCGGTTGCCGTCGGTCACTAGCTGAGGGGCGAGTCTCGGGGATGGTAGAAAGCCGGTCTTGCGGCGTTTTTCGCAGCTTCAGGATCGCGTTGCGCGGCTACCGCACAGGGGGGGAGGCCGGGGTCCGGACCGCATCCGGCTTGGTGTGGCGGTCAACTGAGTCCGCCGCGAAGAGGCGGACTTTTGGCGACTTTCTACGGCTTGCTAAAGAAACTCGGAGTACACCTAATTATTGGGCGCGAAGGCACCGGATGTCTCGCACCCGCTTCCACACATTGTTGGCGAGGCCGGCCCAAAACCACTCGAGCTTTGCTATGTCCAAACCCCGCAGCCGAACCTGATGATCCTCTGGAATCATCAGGTCCAGCGACTTCGGGAAGAGTCCTACCACCCCTGTGACGCGGGGGGTTGGATCAAATTCAGCCCGTGGGTTGCTTCGCCGACCGGTTGTCGCGTTTCCGCTGGTTCTCGGTCAACAGGATTTTCCGCAAGCGGATCACGTTGGGAGTCACTTCGACGAATTCGTCGTCTTCAATGTACTCCAGTGCCTGTTCGAGCGACATTTGGCGGGGCGGCTGCAACGTCACCGCTTCGTCGGCCGATGTGGTCCGCATATTCGTGAGCTTCTTCTCGCGAATCGGATTCACCACCATATCGGTGTCGCGGGCGTTTTCCCCGACGATCATCCCTTCGTACACATCATCGCCTGGGCTGACGAACATCTCGGCCCGCTCTTGCAGCTTCCACAGGGCAAACGCAACGGCCCGGCCGTTGTCCTGGGAAACCAGCACACCGTTCGCCCGCGTGGGAAGGTCGGCTTCGCACGGGCGGTACGAGTCGAACCGATGGTGCATGATCGCCTCGCCCCGCGTGGCATTGAGCATACGGGTTCGCAGGCCGATCAGTCCGCGAGCGGGAATCAGAAAGCTCAGGTGAGTCATTCCGGTCGTCCCCGCCTTGACGTCGAGAACCTGCCCGCGTCGGTAACCGACGCATTCCATGACCGCGCCCATTCCGGGCGTTGGCACGTCGACAGTCAGAATTTCGAACGGCTCGTGCAACACACCGTCGATTCGCTTGCGAATCACTTCCGGCTTGCCGATCGACAACTCATATCCTTCGCGACGCATCGTCTCGATCAGAATCCCCAGGTGCAGCAGGCCGCGACCCGAGACTTGAAAGTGATCGCTGTTCGGGGCCGACTCGACCCGCATCGCCACGTTGGACTCCAACTCCCGCATCAGCCGGTTGCGTAGATGCCGACTGGTCACAAACTTTCCGTCGCGCCCCGCCAGCGGTGACGAATTGATTGTGAAGAGCATCGTCAGCGTCGGTTCGTCAACACTGATTCGCTCCAGAGCGACCGGCTTCGCGGGACAGGCGACGGTATCGCCAATTTCCGGTTCGGGGAGACCGGTGATCGCGACAATATCTCCCGCCGACGCCTCGGCGACCGAAACCCGCCCGAGTTTGTCGAACGCTTCGAGATTGACGACTTCGCTCGAAATCTGCCGACCATCCCCCTTCATCAACAGCACCCGCTGCCCCTTGCGGATCGTACCGCTGGCGATGCGACCCGTCGCGATTCGCCCGACGTAGTCCGACCAGGCGAGAGTCGTGACCATCATCTGCAAAGGAGCGTCGGCGTCGACTTCCGGCGCGGGAACATGTTCCAGCACCATATCGAGCAGGGCGCAGATATTGTCGGTTTTCACCTTGGGGTCGTGCGTGGCGAAACCCGAGCGACCGCTGGCGAAAATGTAAGGAAAGTCCAGCGTTTCATCGTCGGCACCCAGCTCGACGAAGAGGTCGAACGCCTCGGACAACGCTTCCTGCGGGCGGGCGTCCTGGCGGTCGATCTTGTTCACCACCACCAGTGGTTTCAGTTTGCATTCGAGCGCTTTGCGGAGCACGAACCGCGTCTGGGGTTTGGTCCCCTCGGCGGCGTCGACCAGCATCAGCACGCCATCCGCCATCTTCAACACCCGCTCCACCTCGCCACCGAAGTCGGCGTGTCCCGGTGTGTCGATGATGTTGATCTTCACCCCTTTGTAATTCACCGCGATGTTCTTCGCGAGAATTGTGATCCCACGTTCCCGTTCGAGATCGTTCGAATCGAGAATGCAGTCTCCCACAAGCTGCGAATCGCGGAACTGACCGCTCTGCCGCAACAGGCAGTCGACCAGAGTCGTTTTGCCGTGGTCAACGTGGGCGATGATGGCGATATTGCGGATATCTGTGCGACGCATGGGGCGGAACCGGGGAACTGCGGGAACAAAACCAGCCAGCCGGGCTGGAAAGCTCACGCGGGGAGTAAGGGCGGGGAGAAGAAAGACACCAGAAGACCGAATCGAGTCGGCGCGCGGAACCAGACTTAGACTAAAGCCAATCGGGGGGACGATCGAAGCGATAGAGGTTCATGGCGGCGTGTCGATCCCGGAACTCTCCCAAGCGGGAACGGCTCCGAAAACTCTGGTCTCTGAAAAGGTGGTGTCGCAGGTTGTACCCCAACAGGGGAAACCCAGCTTGCCGAACGATTTGCCCCGGTCTTTGAGCGGAGCGCACACGCTTGCTGGCGGGCGCGCCTCAAACGCGCTAGTATTATTACAGATTCCAGCACCGTCGGCAATCCCAGATCTCCTGAATCCTCAATCCCGCCGAGACGTTCTCTTGCCTTTGGCTTCCCCGGCCGTCACGTTCATTCCCCGTTTCAATGCCCCTCCGCGACTGCTGGTCAGCGTACGGTCGGCGACCGAAGCGCGGGCCGCGCTGGAGGGCGGTTGCGACATTCTGGATGTCAAAGAACCCTCGCGCGGACCGCTGGGAATGGCCGATTTAAAGGTGATTCACGAAATCGGCCACGTAGCCCGATCCATGGCGCCCACGGTCAGCCTGAGCGTCGCTCTGGGAGAGGCCCGCGACTGGCCCGAGGGCTGCGACTTTCCGGAACTGCCCGAACCCGTCCACATTGTGAAGGCGGGGGTCGCGGGGATTTCTCGAAATCTTCTCAACCGTCGACTGGCCGGTTTGCAAGACGCCTGTCGCGTGGCAAACCCGAGTCACGCCCGACCGATCCAGTGGGTTTTGGCGACCTACGCCGACGCAACGGAGGCGGGCTCTCCCACGCTCGCCACGCTATTTGACCTCGCCAGCAAACTGGGATTCTGGGGCGTATTGATCGATACCTGGAACAAGTCCGGCCCCGCGCTGCCAAACCAACTCGACGAGTGCGAATTGCGAACACTGGCCGACCTCGCCGGACATCATCAATTGCAATTCGCGCTCGCCGGTCGATTGCGGTTGGACGACATCGCGCTACTCCGCCGGATCGCACCGGAGATTGTCGGAATCCGGTCCGCCGGCTGTATGGCGGGGGATCGTACGGGCGAAATCGTCTCCAGCCGGGTCCGTGAGTTCGGAGACACTCTCCGTGCCCCGAAGCCGACAGCGACCGAAACAACGTAGGCGGCACTCTCTGAGTGCCTGCCCCGATGTGCGCCCGATGCGAAAAAACGCGACCCTGGGCCATGCGAACGACCCTGGGGCGCTGCCGCTTCGGCAACACGTTTATACCTCGTACGGCCGGAAATGAGACAATTTCGGGGAGGTGCGCCCGTGACGAAGCGGTATCGAACTCTCGCTTCCCCACGGGCGCGGCTCCATCAAAGTGTCTCAAAGCGGACCGCGAGGAGTATAATTTTGGACAGGTTCTTAGCGCCTGAAGACCCCATCCGGCACGGGGGCTGTCGGCTTAGTAGCGACGACGCTCCGCGGCGTCGCTCCGGTTGTGGCAAACACGCGACCGGATCGCCTCAATCGACAGCCCCCACGTCCGGATGGTGAATCAGATCTTCGCTCTGTCGAACAAGTTTGACGGCTGTTGACCAACGCCTGAAAAACGCCATGATTGAAGTCGGAATCAAGCTCGTCGATTCGATCATTCAACCGAGTCTTCATGGAGTAACCAGCGTGTCTGGGCCGCAATCGACGCAAGATCCTCAAAAGCCAGCGCTGCGAATTCAATCGCAACAAAGTAGTCACCAGGCGGCAATCGCCCCGAGTTCCCCAGGGGCCACCGCCGTCGCGCTCCTGTGGATCGTGGGGTTCCTCGTCTTTTTTTTCCGGGCGGAACTCTCGAACAACCGCTCGATCGACCGCATTGAAGTGTTGATGGTCTCCCCCGAACTGATTGCGGGACCATTTTCCGAGACTCCCCGCGGCGAAGCAGGAAGCGGAGCCTCTGTCGCGTGGTCCCATCTCGCCGACCGGGTCGATTTCGTCGGGTACGCCTTCCTCATCCTCGGCGCGGCCGCGGGCTGGGGTCGGTTGATTCTCGCGTCAATCCGTGGTGTCCGTCCCTGTGGTCTGGTTGAGTCGGAGGTGCTGGGGATCGGACTGGGGCTGATCGGACTCTCGCTGTCAACTCTCGCGCTCGGTTTGGCGGGAATCGTGGACCAGCGCGTCGGGTGGGCAGTGATCGCCTTGGGGATGCTGCTCAACGTGGTCGTCCGGGCATTTCTGCCGCGGCAATCGAAAACTGGAGGGAATTTTTGGGGCCACCCATTACATCGCGACGCTTCGGGTCTGCGACGGTGCTGGCTGTTCGCGGCCACGGTCACCCCATTCCTGTTCATCATGCTGTTGGGGGCGTTGCTTCCCTCGAGTGATTTCGACGTCAATGAGTACCATTTTCAGGGACCAAAGGAATATCTGCAAGCGGGACGGATCGGCTTTCTGCCGCACAACGTCTACACCAGTTTTCCATTTGCGACGGAGATGCTGACGCTGTTCTCAATGACCGTCCGAGGGGACTGGTACCGCGGCGCGGTTGTGGGTAAGTGCGTCCTTGCGTGCTTCATCCCGTTGACCGCCGCCGCCCTGTTCGCGCTCGGCCGACGCTTATTCAATCCCCTCGCCGGTGGTCTGGCGGCGATTGTCTGGCTCTCGGCCCCCTGGGCCTATCGCATCAGCGCCATCGCGTACGCGGAAGGGGGATTGTGTTTTTATGTGACAGCGGCACTGTTGGGATACGTCCTCTGGTATCAAGGGCGTCGCGAAATGGGGGACACGCCAGCCGAACCTACGAGCCTGGATTCCAACACACAATCAGTCGCCACAGGGAAACTCGACGAACGGCTGGACTGGAGCGGCCCCCTCTTGACCGGCTTGTTCGCCGGGGGGGCGATGTCGTGCAAATATCCCGGCTTGGTTTCCTCAGTCGCGCCTTTGTTTGTCGCAACAATGTGGACTCTTGGCTCGCGGCGAGAGGAGCCGGGTCCGGGGGGAAATCCTGGTCCGACCGGTGTCTGGCGACGCTGGCGTGGTGCCGTGATCTTTCTCGCCGGGGTCACGCTGGCCGTCGGACCGTGGCTGCTCAAGAATCTGGTTGAAACAGGCAACCCGGTCTATCCGCTCGGATGGACGATTTTCGGTGGTGCCGACTGGAGCGCCGACCTCAACGCGCGGTGGCGGAAAGCGCACAGCTCCAGCGACTTTTCCGCGGGCAGTGTCGTCGCCCTGCTGCTGGAGATCGCTGCCAAGAACGACTGGCAAAGCCCGTTCCTATTCAGCCTCGCCCCGCTGACGCTGTTCTTCCGGGAATCGCGACCGGCGGCGTTGCGTCTCTGGTTGTATGTTGGCTGGCTGTTCGTGTCGTGCTGGGCGCTGACGCATCGGCTCGACCGATTCTGGGTTCCCATGCTGCCAATCGTCGCACTGCTGGCCGGTGCGGGGGGGAGTGTCTTCTGGACGCGACTCGCCATCCGCCAAGATTCGAACGAAGGGGGACGAGTTGGGGGGGGCACGTTGTTGCGGGTGGGGCTGGTCGGATTGGCCGCGTTGCTGTTGTTCTACAACCTGACATTCTCCGTCAGCCCGCTGGGAGGAAACAATAGTTTTCTCAGCAGCTTCTCGGATGCGTCGCGATTTGTCGCCCGATTGACCGCGCCCGAACTGGTGCATCTGAATGAAACCCTTCCCGAGGGTTCCAAAGTGTTGTCTGTGGGGGACGCCGAGATGTTCGAATCGCGGTTTCCCGTCGCGTACAACACCGTGTTTGACCAGTCGCTGTTTGAAGATTGGCTCGGAGATCCCGACTGGACGGGCGAATCCACAAACAGGCCGTTTCGCGACTGGAAGAGCATTCAAAACCAACTGGCAGCCGAGGGGATCACGCACATCTACGTCAACTGGCTGGAGATCTTGCGGTACCGATCCCCCGGCAACTACGGGTACACCCAGTTCGTTTCCCCGAGTCGATTTGAGCAGTTGCGCGAACTGGGAGTTCTAGGCCCCCCTTGGAGTATTCCCGGTGCGGGGTTGCCTCTCGACGAACTCGACGCGGGGAAGCTGGAAGTCGTACGAAGCTGGGGAAATGAACCGGTGACCCGGCTTGCGGGTAAAGAGGTTCTCAAGACGTTTGAGGTGTTTCCGGTACTGCGGACTCGGTGACGCGAGGGTAAGAAACAAGGGGTCTGGGAAAGCGCCGGTAAAAGCCGGAGGTGAGTAACCACCAAAGGGAGTCCGCGCTGAATACAGTGCCGCAAGACTTTGAGTTCGGTTTCCGACTCGGCTTTGCTCATCCATGAACGCCATTGCCGTGGCTGAGCGATGTGACGGGCCACCCAAAGATTACAAGCCGCCCAGGCGGCTCCCGTCGTGTGAAGCTGCGAAATCGATCACAACGCGCCCGCGACATCCCCGCGAAAAACCCGACGGCTGACGCCGGTCGGCTCGCTGTCGGCAGTGCGATTGCACCGGTTCAGAACAGCTCCGTCAGCGCTGTCCCGTCGGCGAGCAGGTCGTACGGGCGGTTCTGATTGTCAAACGCCTGCAGATCATCGATTCCCATCGCGTGGAACACGGTCTTAGCCACGTCGCCGGGGGTCACCGGTTTGTTGGCCGGATACTCGGCGAAACGATCACTGGAGCCATAGACTTGCCCCCCGCGCACCCCCCCACCCGCCAACACGTCAGTCAGGCAATGCGTCCAGTGATCGCGGCCCGCCCCCGTGACGCCACCACTTCGCGGGTCGCCGATTTTGGGTTTGCGTCCCATCTCACTGGTGATGAAGACCAGGGTCTCATCCAGCAGCGATCGGTTGGCGAGATCTTCTATCAGTGCCGAAAAACAGCGGTCAAACTCTGGCAACAGGTCTTCCTTCAAACAGTTGAAATTGTTGCCGTGCGTGTCCCAGCCTCCCCCGCTGGCGCACTTTTTGTTCAGCCCGTCGGGATCGCCGCGCCAGAAGGCGGTTATGAACGGCACCCCCGCTTCGACCAGTCTCCGGGCCGCCAGCAGGCTCATTCCGTTGACGGTCTCGCCATAGCGTTGCCGAATCTCGGTCGGCTCACTGGCGACATCAAACGCCGCCGTTGTTCCCGACGACAGCAGCAACGACAGCGCTCGCTGCTGTTGTGAATTCCACCCATGCGAGGGGGCCAGCGAGTCAAAATCTCTGCGGACATCGTCAAACGCCCCCAGCAAAGCCCGGCGATCCTTCAGCCGGGCGGGCGATGTCCCCTCTTGCAGCACCAGCGATGGAACCTGGAATCTCAAGGGAGCTTTGGAGTCTCCTTCGATATAGAGCGGGTCGAACTCCAGGCCCAGCCGGGCGGCGAACTGGCCCGGGCGCGTGTACGCGGGTGCCCCTTCCTTCTGCGGCAGCGTGAGGAAATTGGGAAGCTGCGAATGCTTTGGTCGCTTCGCACCGACGACGGCACCAATCGAGGGCCAGTCGTCGGGATACGGCGTCCGGTTGTTTCCCAGCGACAGGAATGTCGGGTCGGGCGCGTGCCCCGTCAGGTTGTAGTAATAGCCGGCGTGATGATCATTGGTGCTGACGGAACCCCGCACACTGTTGACCAGCGCCAGATGATGCGTCTGACGGGCGAGAAGCGGCAGGTGTTCACACAACACCACTCCTGGAGCGGTGGTCGCGATCGGCTGGAACGGTCCCCGGTATTCCGCGGGCGCATGCGGTTTCAAATCCCACATGTCGATGTGCGAAGCGCCGCCACTCAGGAAGAAAAGAATGGTCGATTTGGCCCGGCCCGAAGTCGGCGACGTCTCGGCGGCGAGCGGTCGCCCCGATGCCAGCGCAGACAACGGCGCGGCAGAGGCGACCAGGAACGTCCGCCTGTTGAAAGTAGATCCCGCGTCGACAGCCAAGCTGTGCATCACTCCCCTTTCGTTCACGACAATCGCAACCTACAGCGCGGACCGAAGCTCCCAGGGGGGAACACATCAATCAGCCGGCACCGATATGATAACGGGCCGGCGGGGAGCGACCAACCGAAAAATGACGACCGCAACCGTCATCCGTCATATCGACGCGATTTACCGGGGATTCATGAGACATTCGCCCCCAGGCCCGATCCGGCTTGGGGTCTGTCGTTTGATGCCCCACGCGACCTGAATTGAGACAGTGGCCACGGGTCGCCGCAGGACGGGTCTCTGGCACGTCCTGTGGCGGCGACCAAGGGGAAACACAAGCCGCCGTTTTGGGCGGCCGGGTCGGAGACCCATCCTATTCAGCAAACTTCTCGTTTTCGGCCGCACAGAGATTAACCGGGCGCGTTCGAATGCGGTTTCTCTCCCAGCCGCTCCTAGAATCTGGCGGTCCGTTTCACCGCCCATTCTGGAGTGCGCCATGCGCCCCGTGTTTTCCTTCGACCTGGAACAGAAATCGTACCGATTGCAGTCACGGGTCTGGTTGCCGCGTCCGCTGGGGGAGGTGTTCGAGTTCTTTTCGACCGCTCACAATCTGGAGATTCTCACGCCAAAACTGCTGCATTTCCAGATCGAAACCCCATCGCCAATCGTCATGCAGAAAGGGCTGCTGATTGACTATTCACTGCGGCTGCATGGAATTTCCTTGCGGTGGCGGAGTGAAATCAGCGCGTGGGAACCTCCCTATCGGTTTGTCGATCGGCAGGTTCACGGGCCGTATCGCCTGTGGCACCATGAACACCGGTTCGAAGAACGGGACGGAGGAACCGTTTGCCTTGACGACATTCACTACCGCGTTCTGGGGGGGGCGATCGTTCATCGCCTGTTCGTAAAGCCTGATCTGACAAAGATTTTTGAGTATCGACATGCCATGATGTTGGAACTCTTCGGTGCCCCGGTCGGCGTTTCGGTGGCTTAATCCGAAAGGACTGGGATGCGTCAAGAGAGATTCGTGTGTTGCCCCCTCCAGGACCCGAAGTCAGATACTACCGGTTGTGCCTGAAGGGTGACTTGAGACAATTTTTCCACAAAATCAGGTTTTGTTTTGACTTCGTCGGAGCGGGTTGCTTATCATCCCACTCGTCGCGACGCGAATGAGAGAATTCTTCGCCAGCGACGGAGATGTTCCGTGAGGCGGGTGAGTTGTTCACCGTGCCATGCGAGCCGAGGGAATTGGTTCGGGAGTGTTCAAGGATGAACCGCGTCAAGCCAACAATCTGCGACCAGAGAGAGACCATCTCTCGCGGGGAAACCCGTAGCGTGTCGCGTTGGCCGGGCGTCTTTCAGGCCGAGGGGATTGGTGGGGCGAGTTTCGCCACAGTCCGCCGGCTCTGGGCATCTTTCTAACGCTTTCGGGCTGTTTCTGGTTGTTCATCCAGCGTTCGTTCCTTTCAGGAATCGAACGAGATGCAACCGGGTTTCGCTTCGCACACAGTCGACGTGGTCGTCGGCTTCGCGCATGGAACGAGAGTTCATACCGTTTCCCCGTGACACGTTGCGAAGGACTGCTAATGGCCACGAAACCCCTGATCGGCATCAACGGTGATTTTCGACCCGCGCGCAAGGATGCGATCGCGCTCAGTTGGTTCAATGCCGGTTACTACGATTCGGTGTCGGCGACCCGGTTGAAGACCGGTCCCCGCGACGTCGACTTCATCAACCCGATTCCCGTGCTGGTCCCCCCGCTCGCCGACGACGCCGACCTCAAGCAATTCCTCCAGATGCTCGACGGCGTGGTCCTCTCCGGTTGCGCACAAGACCTCGATCCCGTGCGTCTGGGAATGGACAAGCATCCGCACACCCGCCCGATGGCTTCCCGCCGCGAAGACTTCGACCGCCGGCTCTGTCGTATGGCGGTGGAAATGCGGATGCCCATTCTGGCGATTGGTGGTGGCATGCAGTTGCTCAACGTCATCTGCGGCGGAACCATCTACCAGCACATTCCCGAAGAGTGTCCCAAAGCTCTGCACCACCATGACCCGGTGGAAAGCACGCTGCGTCACATCCTCAACATCGTTCCGGAAACCCGGGTCGACAAGATCTACGGACCGGGCGAAATCCGCGTCAACAGCGGCCACCACCAGGCGGTGAACACCGTCGCCAAGGGCTTCATGGTGTCGGCGACCGCTCCCGATGGCGTTGTCGAAGCGATTGAATCGACCGATCCCAACTGGTTCGCCTTGGGGGTCCAGTGGCATCCCGAGAACGAGACCGCGTCGGCACTCGACATGCAGGTCTTCGAACAGTTCCTGACCGCGATCGTCGCTCAGAAGGAACCGGTCATCCTGAAGCTGTCGAAGGCGGCGTAATCCACCTCGACAACAACCTGGCTCTCGCCGATCGTCCGGCCATCCGTCGACCGGCTGGTCGGCGAGAGCTTGCGGGGCCTGCCGGGATTCGGTCGAATCACATTGTTCACGCAATTTGACGACCCGACCCGGAGGATTCCATGTGCAGCGGTTTTGACTCGACGCGACGACACGAGTCGCTGGAGGAAGGTGGTTCTCACCACCACCAGAGCGCGCATCGTCGTCACGTGTTCTGGTTGACGGCGGGTCTGGCGATCCTTGGCTGCCTGGCCTCAGATCCGATTTTACGACAGGCTGGTTCATTCGCTGACGAGAAACCGCGATCGAAGTTCAATCGCGTACTTGCAGTGGGGGATCAGGCTCCAGAATTCGACGGCCTGTTGGGAACGGACGGTCAGCGTCATAGCCTCAAAGATCATCGCGAGGCGAAGGTCGTGGTGGTGATGTTCATTCGCAACCTCTGCCCGACGACGCATGTCTACGAGCCGCGTTTGCGGGAGTTCGCGAAGAGCGTGGCGGGAAAAGACGTCGAACTGGTGGCGATCAGCGTCAGTCGCAATCCTGCCGAGGGACTCGACCGGATGGCGGTCCGCGCGAAAGAGAAGGGGTACACCTGGCCCTACTTGCAGGATGAATCGCAGTTTACCGGCCGTGAATACGGGGCGACGGTGACACCGCAGTTCTTTATCCTCAATGCAGAGCGGAAGATCGCGTACATGGGGGCCTTCGATGACAACGTGAAAGCCGACCGGGTCAAGGAACGGTTTGTCATCGAAGCGGTGCAGGCACTGCTGGACGGGGATAGTCCGAAGACCCGCGAGACCCTCGCGAAAGGGTGCGAGATCGAATTCGCGGGGGACAAGTCTCGGGAATCTCGCCCGTAGTCGTCGTGCTTCGATTTTGTGTTTGGTCCGTTGAAATTCTTAGCCGGGACCGCGCCAACCAACAAGAACGACTTCAACGCCCAGGAACCAAACAATCACGACGGGCGAGGGATTTCCGAAACGACATTTGGGTTCCTCTCACCCCACGCGCCGCAGGCCAGGCCAGTGAAATAACTCCAGATCAGACCGCCAGTTACGCTGAGCAGGAGTGAATTGAATAGCGAGCCAATTCCAATGCACAGGACCGTTCCCTGCAGAACCTGTCGTTCCCAGTCGGGAATTCGCCGACCAGAGTACCATTGGGTTCCCAGCAGTGTCAGGAACGCAAATCCACCGACCAGTCCAAGTTGCACCGAGAGAAGCAAATACTCGTTGTGTGGTTCGGAAACCGGACTCACATCCGTACCGCGGATGACCTCGGCGTACTCTCGTTCAAAACTGCCGGTCCCAGTTCCCATCCAGGGATGGTTTCTCAATAGCGTCATCGTCGTCACGTAGAATTCAAGTCGGGGGTCATCCGAGTGTTTTCGCTCGGCACCAAACTGGTTCTTGAATTGATTCCATGTCAGGTCAAAACGGGTTCGCACCACCTGTGACGTTTCGTACGCGACGGACGCACCCAACAGCAAGACCAGGGCCGCCGCGATCAGTCCGCGTTTGCCAAACAGGTTCGCAAAGAGCAAGGTCAACAATGCCGACAGAGTCAAATACCCGGTTCTCCCCTGGACCAGGAATACAATATTGAAGGCGGCGACACCGATCAGCGCAAGGAACAGCCAACGGATCCGTCCAGGAGTCCGTAGGAACTCCAGCGCACAGAAATACGCGAAGAGCGACATCAGCAGGTTGTGGACGATTCGATCTTTTGAGATGACATGGTCACCGGGGAATTCCTCCCGAGTGATCCCCAGATCGAGGGGCGTACACCATTCGAGGTAGCTCAGTCCCAGAATTGCCGCGCAGCCCGCCAAAAACGACCACATCGCGGGTTCCCGAAAGCGTCGGTCCGTAAAAACCCGCGCCATCAAGGGAAGGTAAAGGAACTCACGGTATTTCAGCAGACAGCGGAATCCATCAGAAAGGTCTGCGGTTGACCAGACAATCCCGACAGTCAGCAACGCGAAGAGTCCCATCGACAACGTGACGGCCCCTCCTCCCGCCTGAGCCATCCACCGCCAGGTGGGGCGATCTGTGATGAGGCAACTCAGAACGAACAACCCCACCATGATCTCAGAAAATGAGGTCGAAACCGGGATGCTGAAGCCCACACCAACAGCCAGCCAGCGCGTGACGGTGGAGAGTGGCACCGACCGGCTACCCAAGGGACGTACTTCGTCCAAAACTGTCGCGTCGGCAGCGAATTGGCCAATCGTCGTGAATTCCGACTGTGTCGTAGCCGCGGCGTTCATCATGCTCTCAACAGGGTTTCCCGTCCCAGGAGACGCCTTGTTTCAACAAGAAACGAGATGTCCGGGGCAAGGTGGATAACTCCATCCACCAAAACTGTCAAGACGAACCCGATTTACAACGGCGTATCCCACACGTCGATCTGCTGCCGAATCGAGGCGTAGGAAATCGGGACGAGCGGAACGGCGGCCGGGTCCGATTCGTGCGGCACAGGAACGTTGAGGTCCGCCTCCACCGCCTGGACCTCCTCTCCCAGACGCTGCATCCAGGGCTGCACATCCATCGCCGACCCGGACGTAGTCGACAGATATTGCTCGGCGAGTTCCTCGAGTTTCACAAAGCTGACGGTTGGCTTTCCATCCCGAACTTCCTTCATCGCCGGCCGAACGAGTGCCAGAATTGAGTCGAGTACCAGCGGCTTGGTGAAGCGTTCGCCCAGCCGATCGGTGACGCTGGGAAGCCGCATTCCGTAGGTCTTTTCCAGGCGTTTGAGTTTTTGCAGATAATTCTTCGCCATGGAAGCGGTCTTGCGTTCCAGGTTTTTCTGCCACGCCATGGCGATTTCGACCCGACCGGCCCGGGCGAGAACGTCATGCGCGAGTTGCAACGGAGCGAGGTTCCAGTCTTGCCGGTCGTAGTCCGATTCCAGTCGCTCGAAGTCGAGCAGGCAGTGCAGTTGCTCGCCGTAATCGGAATGTGTGGTCGTCGAATTGTATTCGAGGAACCGGTCGAACTTTTCCACGACCGAGCGCAGAATCAGTTCGAGCGTCTCCGCAGCCTGTTCGCGTGACAGAGCGTAATCAATGTCGCTCAGCAGTTTGATCGGATGCAACGGATCGGCGTTTTGCTCGAGATAGTCGAGATACGCTTCGGCCCCCCGCTGCACGATGCCCCGCAGGTTTCCGATACTGAGCATGCGGGGATGAAACAGGTCGGCCCCGTAATTCTTGACAAACGCCTTGACCTCGCGCCACAACTGCCGCTCGTTCAGTGACTCAATCGTACTCAACCGCATTGTCCCGCTGTGCTTGAGCCACAGCCGCAGAAACATCTCGGTGAGAAGCTCGTAGAGTTCGATGATCTTCTTGTCGGTGGCGTCACCGGGAGCCCACAGGGCCGATGCCGCGAGCGCGACTTCCAGTGTGCTTTGGACGGCGGTCTCCAGCAGCCGGTCAAATTCGGTGATCGACATCCCCGACGGGGGGTTGTTCCGCTCCATTTGGTAAGCGGTCTTGAGAACGTGCCACGCTTCGCGGAACAGTCCCAACTGCGGCAGTTTGCGCAACAGCAGTCGCAGCAGCCCTTGCAGATTGCGGGCGGCGAGAATGTCACGCACCCGTCCCCCGCGGTCGAGCGGAACGTACAACAAAGGCAACCGAATGAGCTGCTTCAAGGTCGCGGGCAACAGCTTGCGGACCGTCTCGACCTCGCGGCGTTCGATCGCGAACAGGAGCTTTTGAACCCGTTCTTCGATCCCCGTGGCGGCGGCACCGGGAGCCGGCGCGACCGTTCCCCCCGCCCGTGTCAGCGTGCGCAATTTCCGCCCGGTTTCCTGCAAGCCAACCACAATCGACAGCGCATTGTTGAGAACGCTGTATTTCAGGTGCAGTTCGCGGTCGTATTCCCCCAGCGAATCGGGGTCGCCCCCCGGCTCCTGTGGCTGCCACTCGTTCAAACGCTCGAGCAGCCGCACCAGGCCGCGGGTCACCTCTTCATTCCGTTCCTCCCAGGTGAGGACGACCTCGCGGCGTTTTTCCAGGTCCGGAGATCTCAAGGAAAGCCCCCGATCGGCGGCGATGCTCCAGCCTGCCGAGAGCGCGACCAGAAACCGCAACCGTTGTTCGAGCGGCCCGGAAAGCAAATCGAGATCGGTGTCGCTGTGCGGCGTGGAGTCGTCCAGCGTATCGCCTGTATGACCATCGTTCGCGCTGTCTCGGAACACGACGTTTTCATACGCGGCTTCAAACAGCGGATCGTCCTCGGGGGGTTCATCCGGAAGATCGAACGGGTCAAACGGGTCGGCACCCGGTGGTTCCAGCCCTTTTTCCGACGGAGGAAGTCCGCCGGCGAGTTTCAGCGGTGTTCCCGCGTCACCCAGGATTTGCGGTGCCTGTCCCCATTCCCCCGCGTTCACGTCGACGCGATCGAAGAACACCCGCAATCGGTCCCAGGCCATCGAGTCGAGCGGCGTTGGGTCGCTGGCCGACGTTTCGCCCGCCACCAGTTGAACCCAGCTTTCCAGCAGTGGCCAAAAAGCGCAAACCCCCGCCTCCAACGGGACGGTTTCACTCTGGCTGAGCCATTGAATCAGCAGGTTCATTGACGCGACGACATCGCGTTTCCGCAACAGCAAATCGATGACTGTCGCGTATGCACGGGGCGAATCGAGTTCTTCGAGATGTGTCTTCCAGAATCCCAGATCCCCCGCCGCCTCGCCCGCTTCCCGCCAGGCGAGCAACACGGTACCCACCCGCTTCGCCGAGTCGTAGGAGACCGCCCCGTTCACCGGCTGCAAGTCGGCGACCGCGGTCGACGCGAACTGATCCCAGAATTCCGCCAGCGTGCCGAACCGCTTCTGGAGCGATTCGACCAGTTCACGCTGCCCTTGGGCTGCCGCCTCGCATTGCACGCGACTGAAGACATTGAACACCTGGTCCATCACCGACAGTAAGCGGTCAATCCGCGGGTCGGGGACCGAATCTTCCCGCGCGGAAAAGAGCGGAAACTGTCCCTGAAACCCCAGGATATTCCACGGGTCGACCAGTGCCCCGCACTCAATGCCCCGATGCAGCAATTCCTCGGCGGATTGCAGCGAAACGGCGGCGTCGGCGACTTGCCCCTGATCGACGTTCAACACCGCCTGGGTCAGTTGCAGTTGAATCTCGGTTTCAAAACGCGTCGAGGCCGCCGGGATGATCCGCGCCTGTTTTCGCGCCGCGTCGGCGTAGCCCATGCGCGCGAACAGCCACGCCAGATGCGACCGCTGCAACTGCTGACACCCATAATTCGCCAGGAAAAGATTCAAATGCTGCCGAATCTTCCCGAACGGCTGTTGGACCGCCTGAGCCTCGCGGCGCAACCTCTCGGCGTGTTTGCCCGTCATCAACTGCAGCAGCAACTGGTAAAAGGCGTCGCGTTGCCGGGCGACACGGGGAAGCAGCGAAGTCAGGCTAATGCTCGAATCGTGGGTGTCTGGTCCTGCTCCACTGATCGACGAGGCCATCAGCATCGTCCCCGCCAAGACCGCCGCCGCCTCGCTGACCTGTTCGTCCTTTGGGACCTCCTCGGCCTGTTTCATCCAGTCGATCAGAGAATCGAGAATGATCGAACGGACGACGAATCGGCGATACCGCCCCGAAACGTCCATGCAGTGCGGATCCCACTCGCCAAACGTGTAATTCGTTCGACGGTACACCGGGTGCGAGTTGTCGTACGCCCGCAGGTCCAGTGCCAGCTCATCCAGCAGATTGAGATCGAAATACGACGACGCGAGAATATCCGCAGGAATCGTCCGGAGGATTTCGAATGCCCGGGTGATCAGCTCGCAATACGGTCCCGCCGACACTCCCACGCCACGCAGGTACAGGGGTACCGGACGGAATCGTTCGTGGGAATACGGCTGCATCCGGCGACGGTTCTCCAGAACCGCGACCGGTCGATGTCCCAGGTAGTCGTTCAATTGCGCCAGGGCACCATTGACGATGCGGTCGGTTTCATTCCACGGCCCCCCTTGCGCCAAGACCGCCTCAAACAGCCGGGCGATGAAGAAAGGCTGGTAATACCACGCTTCGCCAATGTGCGCCAGAAGATCGGCATGATGGGCCCTGTAGGCTGGAATCAGGCGATCAAAGACGATCTGGGTGGCGGCGAGCGCCTGGGAAACGTCGGCGAACGCTCCCCGCTCCGCCGACAGTCCGCGCAACCGGGCGGTCATCAGGGCGGGGAGCGCACAACCAGCCGGGCCGGGGGTCAGCCAGCCTGCGAACCGATTGAGGTGCTTTTGAAACTTCGCATCGGGCATCCCGCTGGAGAAGTTCACGTAACCCAGCATCTCTCGGAGCGCGGCATCTTCCTCGGTTCCCGCCGCGAAGTGAGAGAGTGTTTCCTGAGAGTCCATTGCTTCCTGTGAATTACGACGTCGTGGAGTCCAACGGGTTATTTTAGTGGTTGCGTGGACGCAAGGCGACAGCACACGGCTTGCGGACTCGAATTCGACGACTCACGGGTTACAAAATCCGCCCCAGCCGGCTGCCGGGGAATGCCGCTGGGTCAGGTGGATTCCATGGGGGCGAGCGGATGGGCCGCTAGAAAACCGCGTAAGCGGGGAATGATCTGTTCGATCGCATCTTCGAAAACGTAATGGCCGGCATCTTCCAGCCGAAACGCCTCGGCAGCCGGAAACCGCCGCTGGAACTCTTCGCGAAACGCGGGGGTGAAACACCAGTCCCGCTCGCCCCAAATCAACAGCAGCGGCTTCTGTGTCAACGCCACCAGGCCATTCTCGACCTGAAGCAGTGTCGTGTAACTGGGGTGCTTGGCCGACATGGGGATGTCTTCGACGAACCGCTGGATCGCCACCCGGTCATGCCACGAACCGTAGGGAGCCAGCAGCCCCCGGCGGACCGCCGCCGTCATCCGCTCTGGCCGCTCCACAGCCATCGACAGGGCCGCCCGCGCGAACAGGTTGAACCCCCGTACTCCCAACGGTCCCACTACAGGCCAGCGACAAACCGCGATCCGCCAAGGCAGGTGCCGCGAGCGAAACGCCCCGGTGTTGAACAACACCAGTCGCGAGAACCTCTCCGGCAGCCGACCCGCCGCCCCCATCCCAATCGCACCGCCCCAATCATGCGCAAGCAGTGTGATCCGCCGCAGGTCCAGCCCGGTGACGAACCGACACAAATTGTCGATATGATTTTCCAGGCGATAGGGGTAATCCTGGGGCTTGTCGGAAAAGCCACATCCGATGTGATCGACCGCGATCACCCGATGATCCCGCGACAAATCCTTTACCACATTCCGCCAGGCGAAGCTCCAGGTGGGGTTGCCATGCACGCACAACAACACCTCTCCGGCCCCTTCGTCAATGTAGTGATACCGGCGGCCATCCAGGTTGAAGTAACGAGACTCAAACGGATATTCCTCAGCGAAGCCGGAACGGTCAGGGGTCGCTTGCGAATTTTCGCTCATGGGTGCGCTCCTGGAAAACTACCCGCTCCCGAATGCCCAGAGGCGGAACCATCCGACACCTTGGGTAACGGTTTGTGTTCTTTCGCCTTCGCACGAGCCGCATCGGCCAATTCGGTTTGCCCCAACCGCTCGTAGACCTCCGCGATCTTTTCGTGGAAGCGCCACGCCCGTGGATAACGCTCGGTCAGTCCCCGCCATTCCAACGCCACCTGTTCCAGTTTCGCGCGACCGCTGTCGACCTGGCCCGCGTCGAGCAGCGTCTTGCCGATTTCCGCACGGGTTTCGACGATTCTCGGTCGAAGATCGATGTCGTTTTCCGGCCGCTGGCCAATCGATTCCAACTGCTGGAGCGCGGCCTCAAAGTCAGCGATCGCAGGTTCGAACTCACTGAGCGCTCTCCGGATTTGTCCACGTCGAAACAACATCCGGGACCGCAAATCCTCAACCGCCGAGAGATCGAGTTTGTCCGCCGTTATCGCATTCAGCGTTTCCAGTGCGAGGTTCGCGTCTTCCCGGGCTCCGCTGTTCTGGCCCACCAGACGTTTCGCCACGGACCGTTCACTGAGGACGCGGGCCTTTTCCCATTCGTTCCGCGGTGACGCTCCCCCGGCCTTCTCGACGAGTTGAAACTCACTCATCGCCGCTTCGAAACAGGCGATGGAGTTCATCGGCCGTTCCGAAGGGAGATGTAGCAGTCCTTCGCCACGATTCACCCACGTCAACAGCTCGTTGATCTTGCCCCCTCCGCTGGATGTCCCCTCTTTAGTTTCGAGTGGCTGACGCTTGAATTGCAGCGCTCGCAGGGCGCTGTAGTAATCCGCCAGCGCTGCGGACGAATCTCCGGTGATCCGGTGCATGGTCGCGGTGACCAGTTTGGAACGACCGAGATTGGGATCCTCACGATCGAATTCCCCGACGCGATTCTGCAGTGCCGAATTGAATTCGGCCAAGTCACTGAGAACGCGTTTACGCAACGGGTCGAGTTCCGAATAGTGCGCGAAGTCTTCGTCGGAGAGAAACTCCAACAACTGGTATTGCGAAGTGAGCGCTTCGCCCAGGGTCTCTTCGTTGATCTTGGCCCGCATGTCGGCAACCAATTTCTTGTGCGACAGTTCCTGGTATTTGGGGTCCAACTCTTCCCAGCGCCGCCAGCCGTTCGAGCCCCACACCAGACTCGCGATCAGCAGCACCAGGGGAGTCAGGAGCTGGATCGGACGCCGCACAATCGCCTTGAACACCCGGCGGGTCAAACCCGGTCCCCGCGCATGGACCAGTTCGCCGTTCAAAAACCGCTTGAGATCGTCACCCAATAACTGAGCCGACTCGTACCGCTGGTGGGGATCGCGGGCGAGGCAGTTCAGAACGATACGCTCGAGCGGCTTGGGGATTTGGGCGTTGAGCTGAGTCGGGCGCAGCAGTTCGTGTTTCAGAATCTGCCGACCCAAATCGGTATACGTTCCCCCGACGAATGGAACCCGCCCCGTCAGGAGTTGATACAGCATCACGCCGATCGCGTAGACATCAAGCGACAGATCGCTGTGGGCCGTATTGGCGACCAGGCGTTCGGGAGCCCAGTAGGCGACGGTCGGAAGCCGACTCGGGTCGTTTTCTGGTACCGGGACGGGAGCGAGCGCGTATCGGCACAGCCTCACGGCACCGTCAGTCCCCCAATCGATATTCCGGGGATGGATATCGCAGTGTGCCACCCCCTTGTCGTGTGGGCCTCGCAATCCCATGCAGACAGCCAGCCCGATTTCCGCCGCCTGGCGTGGTTCGAAGGGCCATCCCGTAATTTTGTCCGCCAACGTCTCCGATGATCCTGCCGCAAGTACCTGGAAAACGGTTCCCGCCACCGATCCGGCGTCCAGGACGGGGCACAAATTGAAGTTGTTCAGTTTGGCGAGCGTCGCGGCGTCCCGGGCTAAGTTGGTGAGGTCTCGTTGGGAGGCGGCCAGCCCGGTCATCCAGTACAGACGGACTGGCTCCCCGTTCTCACGACGGGCGTCATAGAATGGCCCCGCAGACCCGAGTCCGGAAACTCCCGCGATGGAATATCCCGGCACGGCTGGCGGCGAGGACGGGGGCAAGTTGGCACCCGTTTGCGGGGGAATCTCGGTTGCGGGTAGAGCCATGGCGTACGCGGGGGAACCGTCTGAAAAAGTCAGCCGAAAGCGACCGCCTTCGGAAACAACCCGACATTGTATTACGCATCGGTGGGCAACCCGCAAGGGCGCGCGACTCATTCCCCCACTTGCGATTCGCCGCTATGATGCCCGAATGTCGGCCTGGCTTTCGGGTCGACTGTCCGGCTTGTCCCGGGGAGTTCGTCGGAGCGGAGCCACAGAGCGGCCGTGAGCGTTCCCTGGGAGACGGAATTTTCGGCGTCTTCAGGCGTTCGCCACCATCATTTCGCCGACTCATTTCGCACGTTCCTCTCGTTCGAATGCTCGACATCGGTTTGATTGGCTTGGGGCCCGAATGGGACTCGCGCTACCGCCCGGCGATTCTTCGCCAGGGGGGGCGGGTGGCGGTCCGCGCGCTGTTCACACCCGTCGGCAGCCGGGCGGCCGCGGTTTGCGACGAATTCGAGTGCGAACTCGCCCACTCGGTCAGCGACCTGGTCTCCCGTCCAACGGTCCAGGCGGTGGTCGTTCTCGATTCCGCCTGGTTTTCCATTGCTCCCGTCGAATTCGCCTGCCGGGCGCGAAAACCGGTTTTGCTGGTCGACCCCGTTCGGACCAGCCAGTCATCGTTCGATCACCTGGCGCACCTGGCCGACGATCTCGGGACGATGATCACCCCCGACCTGGTTCATCGTTATACCCCTGCGACCGCCCGGCTTCGGGAATTGATGGCGACAAAACTGGGGAAACCAGCACATTTCCAACTTGAGATTTCAGCACAACCGGGCGCAGGAGCGGGAACTGTCTGGTCCCGGTTTCTGTCGGACACTTTGGCGGCGGCGTTCGACTGGTGTCACTCTGTCTCGGGGGCGGTTCCGAGCCAGATTTCCCCAGTGGTGGGTTCAACACAGTCCGGCCGATTCCAGGTCGACGTGCAATTCGCTCCCTTCGCCGATCGCAGCCGTCCGCCGACGGCTCGTATTGGGATTCGGTCACCCGCCGGGGATGGCACATCACCGAATGCTCCCGAGGGGAGTCCGCCGGCGTTCGTCGCGACGGTCGAATGCCAACGTGGTCGGGTACTCCTCCATGATGCCGAACATGTCATCTGGAGCTTCGAAGCCGACGAACGCGATGAATCTCTGGCGACTGAGCGCGAGGCATTCGACGTCTTGCTCGATCATTTCGCCCGGCGGGTTGTGGGAGGATTGATTCCCATCGCGACACTGAACGAAGCGCTGCGGGCTCGCGCCTGGGCAGCCGCCGCACGGTGCGCCGTCGATGCCGGAATCTCCATGCGGCTTGATCGTCGGACAGGGAATTCCGAATGACGTTCACAATCGATCGCGACAATGTGGCGGACCGCGTTCCTACGACGCCGCGGTCTTGACGCTCGACGGCAGAGTTGAGTGGAGACAGATTGAACCGCCGTATCGGAAACGCTGGTCGCGCGGCGCTGAAGTCGAACGACGGGTGACGTTTACCGACCTGGCCGCCGCCTGTCGGCGTCAAGCGCGACGCCGCAGGAGCGTCGTCGCGACATGGCCGAATGCCAAACGCAACCGGGTCGCGCGACACTACTTTCCCGCATCCCGCAACCGAGGATCGATCGCCTCCTGCAATCCTTCGCCGATCAGGTTGTAACTGAGTACCGCGAGGAAAATCGCCGATCCGGGAAAGGCGATCAGCCACCACATCGCCCCATTACTGCTTCTCGACAAATTGAGGAGCGCCCCCCAACTGGGGGTTGGCGGACGGACGCCAAACCCCAGATAACTCAGGCTGCTCTCCGTCAGAATGGCCGACGCGATGCCAAAAGTGATTGGCACCAGCACGGGTGTCAACGCGTTGGGCAGAATGTGCCGAAAGACGATGCGCGGCCAGCCCAAACCCATCGCGCGGGCGGCGAGAACAAAGTCGGCGTCCCGCAGTTTCAGGAATTCCGCCCGGGTCAGCCGAGCGATCGTCGTCCAGCCCGTACAGCCAATCATCATCATCATGTGCCAGATGGTGGGTTTCTCCAGAATCGACTGCACAGCCAGAATCAGCGCCAGCGGGGGGATGCACAAGACGACTTCCAGAACCCGACTGAGCAGCATGTCGGCCCAGCCGCCCACATAACCGGCAATCGCCCCCAGCGTGATGCCAATCAGCGACGCGATCCCCATGGAGACGAAACCGACCAGTAGCGAGATCGTGGTCCCATGCACCATCTGCGCGAACACATCGACGCCGTCCTGTCGCGTTCCCATCAGATTTCGGAGGCTGGGAACGCCGTTCGCTCCAGTCGGATTCCCCTTCTGCCCGTCCCACTCATTGTTTTCGATCCTGCGATAGGGGTCTTGAAACACCAGCGGCCAGATCGCCCAGCTCTCGGGATCCTTTTCCTTGAGATTCTTCGGATACCGCTGGCGGAATTTGTCGTTCGAGAAGATCACCGGTTCCCAGTCGGGATTGAAGTAGTACAGCGCGGGAAAATAGATCTCCCCTTTGTACTTGCAGACCACCGGCCGGGTTCCGGCAATCGCCGGCGCGAGGATCGCGACCACCCCCAGCCAGGCGACCAGCAGGAGCGCCGCCATCGCCAGTTTTTTCCGCCGGTACTGTTGCCACGCCTGCCGCCAGAAGCCCGGGCTGCGCTCAATCGGGCCAGGAAAGCCCGAAGGGTTGACGGGGTGGCCGGGCGTGGAGTGTTCGACGGCGGAACTCATGCGTTCTCGGAGCGAAGAGTTTCAGGAATAGGAAACACGCGGATCGACGGTGGCGTACAACACGTCGGCGAGCAACTGCCCGGCGAGCGCGACGATCGAAAACAGCAGCGTCAACCCCATGATCATCGGGTAATCGCGGGAGAGGATCGATTCAAAATACATCCGCCCCATTCCGGGCCACGAAAATACCTGCTCCAGAATGATGGAACCCGAGAGCAGGTACGGTAACGACAGACCAATCATCGTCACCAGCGGAATCAACGTGTTGCGAAACGCGTGTCGAATGAGAACCCGCATCGGACCCGCCCCTTTGGCCCGCGCCGTGCGGATGTAATCCTGGCGGATCACTTCCTGCATGTTGGCTCTCACAAATCGTGTGTAGTAGGCGAGCGTGCCGTAGGTGTAGCAGACAATCGGCAAGAACGCATGCCAAGTGATGTCCTTGAACTTACCCCACGCCGAAAGGGTTTTGTGGTTATCACTCGTCATTCCGAAGAGCGGCAACCATTGGAGCTTGAACGAAAAGAAGTACAGCAGCAGCAGGGCGGCGACAAACGCGGGAAGGGAATAGAGCATATAGAGTGAGGTGCTGATCACGCGTTCGTCGGGTTTGCCGGCCCGCGAGGAACAGTAAAGTCCCAACGGGATCGACAGCAAATAGGTGCAGAACAGCGAAGTGACCGAGAGCATCAGAGTGGGGCCGATCCGTTGGGAGATGAGCCGGCTGACAGGTTCTTTTTTTCCGAACGATCTCCCCAAATCCCCCTTCAACAGATTCCCCAGCCAGACGAAATACGCCTCGTACCACGGTTTGTCGAGACCGTAGTCCTTTCTCATCCGTTCGTAGTCGGCCGGGTCAATCGCCTGATCGAGGGACGCTTCGGCACTGGCGATCTGGGCAGGGTCCCCAGGCATGTTCCGGATCAACCCGAACACCAGAAAGGTGATCGAAAGGAGCGTGACAGAGCCGATCAGCACTCGGCGAAGTAGGTAGTTCAACATGAGGGAAGCGTTTTCCTGCCAGTGGAGCGGTCGCTCAATTCCGCACCTTGTACAGGCTCAACACGCCAGGACCGTAGTGATAGGGGCCTCGGGGACTGAACTGGTAGCCCCGTAACTTCTTGCTGAAAGCGTAAAACGAGTTTTTGTAAAAGAGGTAGGTCGCCGGCTGGTCGGCGTAGATCAACTCGTGAACGCGGGCGTAGAGTTTCGCCCGTTTGGCACGATCAAATTCATGCCGCGCTTCCATGAACAGCTTGTCGACCTCCAGATTGGAATACGACCCGTAGTTCCGACCTTCATCGGTCCCGTAGACATTGAACGACAGGTCGGGGTCGGCCCCCGCCCCCCAGCCCCCAAACGCGGCGTGGAAGTTGTGATCAATCGTTCGTTCCTGCAAGACCGCGAAATCCAGCGGACTGACGTTACAGACGACGCCAATCTGTTCGAGACAGTTTTTCAGCAGCGTACAAAGCTGGATACGTTCCGCGACCGCGGTGCAGATGATGTTGAACTCAAACTTCACCAGCTTCCCGTCGATTTTCTTATCGCGAATTCCGTCGCCATCACTGTCGACCCAGCCCGCCTCGTCGAGCAATTTCTCCGCCATGTCGAGATCCTGCTGATAGGGCGCGGGACCGGGCTTGGGGGCCATCCACGAAGCGGGATGAAAGACTCCGTTGCCGGCGTCGAACAGACCGTAATTCAGTGTTTCGTGCAGCTCCTTGTGATTGAACGCCAGACCCATCGCCTTGCGAACGCGGACATCGCTGAAGTACGGCGTCTTCGTATTCCAGGTGAACAGGTATGTCGTCCATTCCACCCCGGACGCCTTGGTGTTCAAATCGTAAAAGTCATCGTCGCCCGTCTGGGTGACCCATTGCTCGGCCGACAATTCCATCTCATCGATTTCCCCTTTTTTCACCGCCAGCAAGGCGGTATTCAGGTCGCTGATGACCCGGATTCGAACTTGCTTGAAATACGGCTTGTTGCGAACCTGTTTTCCCTTGTGCATGAACCAGTCTTCACGCCGTTCGAACAGATATTGGCTTCCCAATTGCCGGTCCACCAGGCGGTAGGGGCCACACACAACGGGATTCTTTTCCAGTTCGACGTGGGCTTCGCTCTCTTCCATCGTCGGATCCTCGGCCAGCGTCTTTTCATAGATGTGCTTGGGAAAAAACGGAACGCTGATATTCCAGGGATTTGTCGCCAGCGCTTCCTTATGGAAAAAGACCACAGTCCAGTCGTCATACGCTTTGACCGCGTGCAACCGACCGAGAGAAGTTTTGATCGCGGGCACCTTGATTTTCGGGTTCATCACTGTCTGAAACGCGAACTCTAGATCGTGCGCGGTCACCGGGTGCCCATCAGACCAGACCAGATCATCGCGCAACACCACTTTGTCCATCATCCGGTCGGAACTCGTCTGCCACGAGACGATCACATCGGCATCGCCCACCCGATTCAAATCGCGGTCGAACGTGAACGGCAAGAGGCCGATCAGTCCCTGAACGTCGACTTCATACACGGAACTCTGCAGGAGGGGATTCGTACTCCGGGCGTCGGCCTTGATGTGTTTATTCAACGTCGCGTTGTAGTCAACGTCGTCGTCGGATTGCGCAACCCGTCCCAGTGTCGCCACAATCTGTTCATTGGTCTGACGTGTGTTGTTACGAAGCGCCAGGGCCGCGGATGCCTCAGGGGGGGTTCCCTTCTCTTGCTCCTTGCGGCGATCCAGCAGATTGGCGACTGGTTGATCGAACCAATTCGCGCGTGCCTCGACGTCTTCACGTGACGGGACGACAAATTTCTCTTCCGCTGCCGAGAGGTCCGCTCCGGACTCCTCGGCGGAACCGGCCTTGTCCCCATTGGGTTTGCTGCCGGAATCAACTCCCTTTCCATCGGCCGATGCGGCCGACCCGGTCCCCTTGGACGTACCGGTTGTGCCAGTACCACCAGCCCCATCCCCCGCAGTCGGTGCGCGATCGGGATCGGAACAACCGGCGAAGACCGCGCAGGCGACAACGGCCCAACACCAGACCAGACAGCGAATTCCGTGTGGCATCTCTCGCTCTTCCGAAAACAACAGGTCGGGGCACCCCACGCGAATTCGCGGGGACCTAAGGATTGCGTGCTGGGATTCTGGCAGACGCCAACCCGGTGGGCAAGCACTCCCCCGGTTGGACATTTTCCGCTCTGGGGGTGATGATACCGGAATCTGCGGGAATCCTCACACGAGCGGAAGGGATGGCATGTCGGAAAAGATTCGTGTCTGCGTGATCGGCAGTACCGGCCGGGGAGATTACGGCCACGGAATTGACACCGTCTGGAAGGAAGTTCCCGAGACGACGGTTGTCGCGGTCGCCGACGACAATCCAGCGGGCCGTGAAGCGGCGATGAAGCGACTGGGCGTCGATCAGGGATATGCCGACTACCGCCACATGATTGAAAAGGAGCGACCGACGATTGTCGCCCTGGGTCCCCGTTGGATCGACCAACACCACGCGATGTTGCTGCATTGCGTCGAACGCGGAATCCATGTGTACATGGAAAAGCCGTTCTGTCGGACACTGGCTGAGGCGGATTCCCTGGTGAAAGCGTGCGAAGCGACACACGCCCGAGTCGCGATCGCCCACCAGACCCGGTATTGCCCGATTATCCCTGTCGTCAAAAAAATGATTGCCGACGATCTGTTGGGGACAATTCTGGAAATCCGGGCTCGGGGAAAAGAAGACGTCCGAGGCGGAGCGGAAGATCTGTGGGTTTTGGGGAGCCACATGCTCAACCTGATGCAGACGTTCGTCGGGGAACCGCGAAGCTGTTTCGCCTCGGTCTGGCAGGGAGGACGCAAAGCGACCAAAGGAGACGTGGTCGATGGGAAGGAGGGTTTGGGGCCGCTTGCGGGGGACTATGTCCAGGCCCAGTACGCTTTTGACCAGGGGGTGACCGGCTATTTCGCCTCGAAAAAGGGGATGGGGGGCAATCCTTCCCGGTTTGCGATCCAGATCTATGGCTCCAAAGGAGTGATCGACTATCCCTCCGGCTATCTCCCGACTGTCGGTTTTCTCGCCGATCCAGGTTGGGCACCGGGACGAGCGAACAGTTCCTGGAAACGCGTCACCTCACAAGGGGTCGATAAGCTGGAGACGCTTCCCGGGGGCAATGCCCAAGGAAACGTCATCGCGGTGCGCGACCTGCTCGCCGCGATCCAGGAGCATCGGGAACCGCTGTGTAACGTCTACGAAGGCCGGCAAACCGTCGAGATGATTCTGGGGGTGTTTGAATCGCACCGCCAGGGGAAGCCGGTGGCATTGCCGCTGGAATCGCGAGAGAAGCACCCGCTCTCGCTGTTGTGAGTTCCCGAACCGGGCCTCAGTTCTGGCTGTTTTCCGCATCCGCGCGAACTCCGTTACCCGCACAGGTGTCCAAGCGTGGACGGCGCGCGCGGCTCCTGATACTTTGGCCCGGGCACAATACAACGACCGCCTGAATTCCGAACTCTTTCCCCCCCCCCGCGCGCAAGGTCCCACGATTACTCGCAGCAGCGATTTGAAACCCGGTGCGTCCACGTCGGCGTCGACAAGGACGACACTTTCAACAGTTGCATCACCCCCATTTACCCCACGTCGACCTTTCGGTTCGAGTCGCTCGGAAAGACCAAAGGCTACGACTACACCCGCAGCGGTAATCCCACCCGGCGCGCTCTCGAAGAGAGTCTGGCTTCGCTCGAAGGGGGAATTGACTGCCGCGCGACCTGCACCGGAATGTCGGCGATCAACGCCTGCATGCATCTCTTCAAGCCGGGTGATCACATCATCGCCGGCCACGACATCTACGGCGGAACCTATCGGCTGTTCGTTTCGCCATTCACCGATTTCGGCCTGAAATTCACCTTCGTGAACATGCAGGACGTCGAAAACGTCCGCAAGGCGATCACCCCGCAGACGAAGTGTGTCTGGATTGAAACCCCCAGCAACCCTCTGCTCAATCTGGTCGATATGCAGGCGATCGCCGATGTCGCCCGCGGTGCCGGCGCGATCACCATCGCAGACAATACGTTCATGTCCCCCTACTTTCAGCGGCCGTTCCAGCAGGGGGTCGATATTGTTCTGCACTCGACGACGAAATATCTGAACGGACATTCCGACGTCGTCGGCGGGGCGATCATCACCCGGCATCAGCCGCACGCCGAACGGATTGGCTATATCGTCAATGCCTTGGGACTCGCCTGTTCGCCGTTTGACGCGTGGCTGGTGTTGCGCGGTGTCAAAACGCTGGGGCCGCGGATGGAAGTGCATCAACGGAATGCGCTCGCGGTCGCGACGGCGCTGCGACAGCATCCTGCGGTCGAAAAGGTCTACTATCCCGGACTGACCGACCATCCCCATCACGCGCTGGCGAAACGCCAGATGACCGGTTTTGGCGGAATGCTGAGTTTCGACGTCAAGGGAGGTGGAGCGCAAGCCGAGAAGGTCATGCTCGCCGCGAAGCTCTATTCAATGGCGGAATCACTCGGCGGGGTGGAATCACTGATCGAACACCCGGAGACAATGAGCCACGCGTCGATGACCGCCGAGGCCCGCCGCGGGGCTGGTATCACCGACAAGACGCTGCGGGTTTCGGTCGGAATTGAACACCAGGAGGATTTGATCGCTGACCTGCTGGGGGCGTTGGATCAGGCGTCGAAGTAGGACGACGCAGACAGTTCGGGTCTCAGACCACGATTCCATGAAAAATGCCCCGGGAAATTCCCGGGGCATTTTTGTTGAAACTCCCGTAACGATGCGACAGCAACAAGGGGATTTCGCGAAGAACATTCATACTCCGCGCGGCCGAAAACGCGACATTGCACCCGAGCCGGAATGGGGCTTGCGAAGGTCGGATTGCGGCTGGTGTTGGCGGCGGCCCCATCCGCCGTGAGCGGATGGGGTCTGGGGACGCGAATCGTCTGTTTTGCCCCCCTGCGGAATCTCATTCGTTAGTCCCCAGTGAGTCGAGTGCCGCGCCCAACTCACGCCTCAATGTCGGCTCATCCTCCAGTCCGATCGACAAACGGACCAGTCCATCGGTGATTCCACAGGTCGCCCGCTCTTCTGCCGACAGAAACTTGTGCGAGGTTCCCGCGGGGTAAGATACGGTCGTCCGGGTGTCGGCCAGGGTTGGGGAGAAGGGGATGGTCTCCCCCAGCGCGCGGAACAGGCGGGCGACTGCGGGCTGTCCGCCCCGCAGGTCAAAGGCCAGCATTCCCCCAAAACCGGCGGGCATCATTTTTAATGCGGTCGCATGGCTGGGGTGTGACTCTAACCCCGGGTAGTACACCCTGAGGACGCTGGGGTGCCTGGTCAAGAAACGGGCGAGGGCGTCAGCCGTCCGGCAGACCTGGGTCATTCGCAAGGGGAGCGTCCGCAACCCGCGCGAGCCCAGCCAGCTTTCAAACGGATTGCTGTTGACGCCATACAACGCTCCGATTCCGCGAATCTTGCGCACGAGTCCCGTATCGCCGACAATTACCCCCAGCATGACATCGCCATGCCCGTTCAGGTATTTCGAACCGCTGTGGAACACCAATTTCGCACCATGCTGCATCGGCTTCACCAGGCAGGGAGTCGCGAACGTGCTGTCGACCAGTAGGGGAACCTGTCCCAGGCCGGCGGAAATCGCAGGAAGGTCCGCGACTTCCATCAAGGGATTGGAAATCGTTTCGACGATCGCCAATTGAGTCCGCGGCGTCACCACTCTGCCAAACGCGGTCGGGTCGTTGCCATCCACATAGGTGACCTCAATCCCAAACGAGGCTCGCAGGTGATTCAGCATCTGCGCTGTTCGGCCGTACAGAACTCGGGCGGCGACGACGTGGTCACCCGATTTCAGCAGCGCCAAGAGCGTCGCGGTCATCGCTCCCATTCCGCTGGAAAAGACCGCCCCCTGGGCGGCCCCTTCCAGGGCGGCGACGTCGGACGCCAGCGCTTCGTGATTCGGATTTCCATCGCGGGTGTAGATATACCCCGCTTCGCGGCCCGTCGTGATCGCATCAAGCTGTTCCAAACCATCGACGTCGAACGCCGTCGTCTGGAAGATCGCTGGCGTGCTGGGTCGGGTGGCGAATTCGCGGTACCAACCGCCGCGTGCCGCGCGTGTTTCGGGTGACTCCGGCGTTTCCATCGGTTTTCTGTGCTTTCCTGGTTGATTGGAACTGGACAGCGCCAATCATAAACCCAAGTCAGGCCGCCAACCATGACGGGGGCGGTTGGCGGCCGACGGGGCGGTCCATCGCACTTTCAGAAGGGCGGGATACTTGCCGTTCAGACCGGAATCGACGAACATCCACTCCATGCCGCAACATTTGATCACAGACCAAGCCGAGTTTGAGTCTCTGTGCGAACACCTTCGCACGGCCGGCATCGTCGCGTTTGATACAGAGTTCCTTTCGGAATTCACGTTTCGGCCACAGCTTTGCCTGCTGCAATTCGCGACGACAGACCGGGCGGTTCTGGTCGATCCGCTCGCGGTCGAAGATCTGTCGTCCTGGTGGCGATTGATGGCGAGCGGGGAGATTCTGACTGTGGTTCATGGCGGACGCGAAGAAATTCGTTTCTGCCTGCAAAACGCCCATGCGATCCCCCGACGCCTGTTCGATGTGCAAATCGCCGAGGGGATGGAAAGCCGCGGCTTTCCGCTGAGCTACTCTTCGCTGGTGGCGCGTGTCCTCAAGATTCCCGTTCACGGCAAAGAGACCCGCACCGACTGGCGTCGTCGGCCGTTGACCGACCGGCAGATTGACTACGCCCTCGAAGACGTGCAGCATTTGATCGCCGTGTATGAGCGGCAGACGCAGACGCTGACTGCTCGCGGTCGGCTGACCTGGGCGCAAACTGAAATTGACCGTTACGTCGCCGACCTTGAACAGGAGCCGTTTCGCGAAAACTGGCGCAAGCTCCCGGGGATCGTTTCACTGTCCCGCAGGGAGCTGGCGGTCGCCCGCGAAGTCTACTTGTGGCGCGAGCGTGAGGCGTCGGCCACCGACAAGCCCTTTCGCAGAGTCTTGCGCGACGACCTGATCATCGAACTCGCCCGACGGCAGCCCAGCGACGTCCCCGACCTGCTCGCGACCCGCGACATGAACCGTTCGGACTATCGCAAATTGGCCCCGGCCATGATTGGTGCGATTCAAAAGGCACTGTCGCTGAAAGACGATCAGTTGCCTTCGATTCGCAAGACCGACAAGGACCACGACGAGCAGCTTCTCGCCCAACTGCTCAATATGGCGCTCGCGAATCGGTGCGCTCAGGAAGAAATCGCACTGGGGCTGGTTGGCACCACCGCCGACTTGAGGCATCTGGTCCGCTGGCATGTGTTTGGAGACCAGACCGGCGATCCTCCTCGGCTGACACAGGGCTGGCGTGCCGAGGTGTGCGGCGATCTCCTCACCGACGTTCTCGACGGACGGATCGCGCTGCGGGTCAATGATCCGAAAGCCGAATACCCGCTGGTTTTCGAACGCTGGTCCGATTCGAAGTAGCCCCTGCTGCAAACTCCTCCGGAACCGGGTCGCGGTTCCTGCTCTTTACCACATGGCCGAAATCCGGCCAGCTTGTTTCTTGTCTTGAAGGTGACGATTTCATGGGACTTGGGCTCGATCTGACTGGCGTTTCAAAAAGTCGGGGTGACTGCGCGGCCGAGGAATTCTGCCAGGAACTGTGCGACTGGTTGTCGTTGAACGCGGCGGATATTTTCGAAGGGGCGCACGGCCCGAACTGCGGGCACGACCATGACCATGATCATGATCACAGCCACGATCACGACGGCGAAAATTGCGACGACGACGAAGACGAATGTCGCGCGATCGTGGGCAACGTCTTGTTGTTCCCCTCGACCGAACCGTTGTTCGTAGAAGCGGGGCCTGGAGGAACCCTCCGGCTCAGCACCAAAACCACGATTCTAGGGCCGGGCTACCACCGTTGGCTTTGCGGCCTGCTGCAAGAACTGGGGCGCGAGTTTGAAGTCGAATGGAAGCAGTTTGACGAAGAGGGAAATCCTGGCGACGACACCGGGTTTTTCTTCTATGGTGATTCGGCGCGAGTCGACTACGAAATGCTCAACTGGCTGAAGTCAGCGAGCGGCATGCTGCGCGACTATATGAAACAGGGCTACGATGGCCTGGGGTTGAACATGCCGGCCAGTCCGCAATTCCTGGACTATGGCCCGATGCTGACCATTCTTGGTCCGCGCAGTGCCGAATGGCTGGAGACTGTGATCGCGGATCCCTCGAAGGGAACCGACGTCTTCCCGTGGTGGGAGGATGGGCAGGGGGCCTTGTTGCTCCGCAATCGCGCATTGTGCCGAATGTGGGATGCTGTCTCGTGGCGCAAACCGCTCGACGAAGATGATGTGGAGTTGCTGCACGCTGTCCACAACGATCTCGAACGGGCCTACGAACTCGATCCGACACTCTCCTATCCGTGGCACGAGTGGAACGAGATTTTGACTCTGCTCGAGCAGGCCGAGGAAGACGATCTCGAAGAGGAGGGAGAGGAAGAGTCGGAGGAGGCGGCGGGACTGGATGTCGACGAGCGGCTGCGTGCCACGATTCGCGAGTTCGCCTCGGTCAAACCGGGAGGCGAACGCATCGGCTACCGTCGCGGCAATTTGCGAACGTCGATCGCGGGGGGCTGGTCGATTGTGATCCCCGGCTCGCTTCAAGAGACCTACGACGAAGAGGGGAATTGGGGCGCCGTTGACGACGAGCGTCAGGTTTGGGTCAGCTCTCTGTCGCTCGAAACCCAGGATGGCGATACCGTGCCGGCCGTCGAACTCCTGAATGGCCTTGCGGAAGACGAACGAATGGAGATTCCGTTCGGCAAACACGATCGGATCGTCGGTGGGGCCAACCTCACGTTTGAAGAAGATGCAGAAACACCCCATTGGCAGCTCACGGGACGTTGTGCTGTCGACGGTCAGGCAGCGATCACCACCGTGTTGATGCTGTCGGAATCGGACCACGACTGGGCGATTGACGTGTGGCGCTCGCTGATGCACCAGACTCCGGAAGAGGAATAGTATTGATCCTGGACCGGTACAAACGGAACGTCAGCCCAAGCCCCTACGCGGCTCCACTCCCCTCCGAATCGTTTTGAGGCATGGCTTCCCCACTCCCCGGGTTTCGCAGTCGGAATCCCAGCGGGAGATCGTCGAGATCGCGCAGCCCAAATGTCTCCAGGAACTGGGGAGTCGTGACAAACAGAAAGGGACGCCCCAGCGAATCGTCGGTGCCACCGATCCGCACCAGGTTCCGTTCCATCAACTGTTTGATCATCTCGGAACACTGCACACCGCGAATCGCTTCCACATCGGCCCGTGTGATCGGCTGTCGATAGGCGATCACCGTCAGGGTTTCCAGTGCGGGGGGGGTCAATTTCAGGTCGGCCTCGCGATGATGCAGCTTTCCCAGCCAAAGCGCATATTGAGGCAACGTGAAGAGGCGATATCCCGCAGCGACTCGCTCAACACGAAAGGGCGTTGACCATTGCTCGTAGACGGCGTTCAGTTTGCCGACAATCGTGCGGGCTTCCGTCGCGTCGGCGAGTGTGGCGAGTTGTGCGAGCCGGCGGGGTGGAATGGCCGTTCCCGCCACCAGCAGGACCGCCTCGACCCGGGCCATCTTGGCCGTGCGCACCCCTAAAACGATCGATGCGGGAATCAATGCCGGCGCGGTACCGGAATCCTGTCGGTTCCGCCAGCTCCAATTCCAGCCGGCTTCGTCTCCGCCAGTTGACGGCCAGTTGCCACCACGAGCATTCCATGTGCGAGACGAAAACATCGGGAACTTCGCGAAAGAGAATTTCAGCCGACCCGGATCGCGTTCAACAAAATCTCCGCTAGGGAGCCGACTGCCGAAAATCGGCGACCCGTTTCAACGTCGCTTCGACCGCGTCCAATGGCGTGGGGCCGCTCGCCGCGTAGCGGTGTGACGGTTCGCCAGGGGTCGTGACAAAACAGGTGAACACAAACATCAGCCGACCGTCACGATCTTCTTCGGGACTGAGTTGATGCCAACTGATTTCGAGGTCCTGGATCCGCTCTTTGGCAGCCAGCCAACGGGCGGCGTCCTCTCCGCTTCCGACCGGCAGATCCCCCGAACGTTTGTCTCGCGGGCTGGCCCGGTCATCGCCGCCAGAGTCGCGCGGAGTTCGTCGGTCGTTGCCACCGGTGGCCGCGCCGCCCGCCAGTCGGCTGCCTGACTCGGGATGGACCAATCCGGGTTGAAACTGCGCTTTCGATCCCGAGTTGCGACGGGGACTGCGGGCGTCACGAGATTTGTCGCCGTACACCGAGGGAACGTCGTCCGCGTCTTCGTTTTCGTCCGGAGCGGTTCGCTGCTCCCCCAGACGGGCGCGAGTTCGCGAATTGCCTCGACCCGTTCCGCGCGACGACTTCTCCGACTCGAACGGCGCGAACAGATCGTCGGGATTCTTGCCTCGAGCCTTGCGCGGCGCAGGGGTTTCCTCTTCGGCGCTCGCGCCGAGGTCAAGCACCTCTTCCTCTTCGCCCGGGGCGGCGACCATCGAACTGAAGCGGGGCATCCCCACAATCGCGAACACGGGAATCGCGGCGAGGGGCGCAATCATGAGCAGCGCCCCAAGTGAGCCGGTGGCGGCTGAGGACATCGCGGGAACCTCCTTGTACTGGGTCGGCGACCATCATCCCGATGGACGCTGCCTCGAAACACGCATCGGTCGGGTGCGGGGGAGCGGACCAACAGCTTCGAAAGCGGCGGGATGCTACAACGAGTTCCCATTTCCGACAACAGCAGTTCTTGAGCGATTTTTCCCGAATTCCCCGGGAAAGTCGATTCCTGAGGCCGGGCTGAGTTTTCTGTGCGTTTGTCGAGTCTCTGGTGGATGTTGCGACTACATCGCCAGCGTGTCTGCATCCGGCCAGTCCGTTCTGGTATGTTCACCGTGAGGGTCAGCCAAGCCAAAGAAAATCCGCCCAACACCAGGTCAACCCTTCCCAGACATCCCCCCAACGTCTCAGCCACTCAACCTCTCGCTTCAACTCGACCCTCTCCACGCGACTCGCTGACATGCGCCTCACCACCATCGCGCTCCTGGTACCGATCACGCTCTTCTGCCACACCGCTGGTGCCGATCCGCTGCCAGGGACGGAACCTCTCGACCTGACCGGCGATCTGTCGATCGAGGTCGTCGATCAGGTCGATCGCTGGCTGCTGAAAGAAACCGCGAGGCTGGCCGACGCCCGACCTCAGGATCGGTTGCGATCCAAAGAAGGGCGAAAGGCGCTTCGGGACCGGCTGCGACACGCTCTGGGAATGAAAGATCAGCGTGTGGCCCCCCAGGAGTTTGAACTGGTCGCCACGCGGTCCATTCCGGCCCTCGTCGCCCAGACTCCCAAACTGTCGGTGTTCGCGATTCGTTGGAGTGTTTTTGATGGGGTGGATGGGGAAGGCCTCTTGCTCGAACCCCCTGGCGATGTGCTGGCCAATGTCGTGGCGATTCCGGACGCAGACCAAACTCCGGAAGAGATCGCCGGCCTGACACCTGACGCACCCGCCGGCGGGGCCTGGGCACGACGACTCGCCGAGACCGGATGCCGGGTCGTCGTCCCCGTATTAATCGATCGCAGAAACGACTGGTCGGGTAATCCCCGGGTGGCGATGACCAACCAGTCGCACCGCGAGTGGATCTGTCGGCAGTCCTATTACGTGGGTCGCCACATTTTGGGATACGAAGTCCAAAAGGTCCTGGCCGCCTGCGATCTGCTGCAGCGTGAACCACGCGGTGGGACAAATCCCCTGGGGGTCGCCGGCTATGGCGAGGGGGGATTGGTGGCGCTCTATGCGGCGGCGGTCGACCGGCGGATCGAGCGTCTGCTGGTTTCGGGCGCGTTCGCTCCCATGGAGGATCAATGGCAACAACCGATTGAACGCAACGTGTGGGGCCTGTTGCGCGATTTCGGTGCCGCGGAATTGGCTGCGCTCTCCAACGCGAAGTCGATCGTCGTTGAATCGTGCCGATCACCGGAACTGAAGGAACCGCGTGGTCCCCGACCAGGGAATCAATCCGCGACCGGCCGACTGATCACACCCGCGGTGGACGACGTCTCACGGGAGGTGGAAAAGGCGAACCGATTGATCGCCAGTCGAACCGAAATGACCGAAGCGACCGATCCCTCCCGTTCGACCGAGCGAAACCTCCATTGGGTCAAGAGCGACGCCGGACCGGCGGCGACCGTTGAGGCCCTTGCCAATTTCCTGCCCAAGCCCGCCCGCGCGAACCTCACTCTGCAATTCGCCCCCGTTCCCCTGGTCGACCTTCGGAACACCGGGTCACGACTTTTTGACCCGGCAGTGAGGCAGCGGCGACAGTTCGAACAGCTTACCGAATTCACGCAGCGAACCGCCCGACTTTCACCCGTGCGTCGTGTGACCTATTGGGAGCAGGCCGACACGTCGTCGCTTGATCGCTGGCGCGAGACCACGGCGGCGTATCGCGCGACATTGCGACGCGAGATCATTGGAGAAGCGCCGGCCCCCGATGTGCCGATGAATCCGCGAACACGTGAAATCTACCGCACCCAGAAATTCACTGGGTACGAAGTGGTGCTGGATGTCTGGTCCGAGGTGATTTCGTATGGAATTCTGCTGGTTCCAAATGACATTCCCACAGGCGAACGGCGGCCGGTGGTCGTGACGCAACATGGCCGGGCGGGGCGGCCGCAGGATGTTTGCGATCCGGAGAAGGACACACAGTATTACCACGGCTTTGGTGCCCGACTCGCCGAGCGCGGGTTTGTTGTGTTCGCACCGCAGAATCTCTACCTGGGCGAAGAGAAATATCGGCAATTGCAGCGCAAGGCGACGCCGTTGGGCTACACGTTTTTCGCCCCGATGGTGCGAATGCACGAACGATTTCTGGGATGGTTGGGGGGATTGCCGTTTGTGGATTCGGAACGCATCGGCTTTTACGGCCTTTCGTATGGAGGCAAGTCGGCGATGCTCCTGCCGGCGGCGATTCCGGGGTACGCGTTGTCCATCTGTTCGGGCGACTTCAATGAACAGGTCTGGAAGCACACCAGTCTCGAACACCGGTTCAGTTTTCAGTTCACCAACGAACACGATCACACCGAATTCGACATCGCCGACACATTCAATTACGCCGAAATCGCAGGCTTGATTGCCCCGCGCCCATTTTTGGTGGAGCGCGGCCACCGCGACGGCGTATCGATCGACGAATGGGTCGCGTATGAATACGCGCGGGTCAAGCGCCGATACCTGCAGCTCGGAATCGCCGACCGCACCGAGATCGTCTATGTCGAGGGGGGCCACGAGATCAACCTGCAGCCGACGTTGCCATTTCTGGAAAAGCACCTGAAGCCGAAAAAATGACCTGACGCGGCCGAAAAGCCGGTATTCAAGCAGACGTCTCATGCCGGGCCGCAGGGAGTATAAGCTCCCCCGGCTGCCTAAACTGCCGTTTCCGCCGGCAGTTCCACCTGGATTTGATCGTCCACCACCCGGACGTTGTACGTCGGTTGCCGCAAGGATGATTTGGGGTTGTCGAGCCACGTTCCCGAATGGACGCAAAACCGCCAGGCATGCCAGGGACAGTACACGCCCCCGTCTTCGACGAACCCGCTGGCGAGAGACGCCCCCATGTGCGGGCATGCGTCGAGGATCGCGGAATACGCTCCCTTGACCAGGAAGACCGCCACCATTCGGCCACCCAGTTCATAGGCGCGTCCCTCCCCCTCAGGAATGTCACCCACGCGGGCGACGGTCTGAAACTCAGCCATGCTTGCGGTTTCCCTGTCGTCTGAATACCTTGCGGGACTCTCGCCAGACCACCCTTCGTGACGATCTGGCCCACCCCTTGTACACTCGGCGGACCCTGGTTCGCAATTCTCGATGAAACGCAATCCTGTGAAGGCCGCTCTGAAGGCCGGGCAGCCGCAAATTGGCACCTGGCTCTCATTGGGAAGCCTGTACGCCACCCGAGTCATGGCGCGGGTCGGTTTCCCGTGGCTCACGGTCGATATGGAACATTCCCCGATCGACATCGCCCAGGCCGCGATGTTGTTCGGGGCGATCGCCGAGGCGGGTTGCGTGCCAATCGCCCGCGTCCCTCGCGGCACCCACGAGAACATCAAACGCGTTCTCGACGCCGGCGCGATGGGAATTGTCGTTCCCATGGTCAATACCGTCGAAGAGGCGCAACTCGCGATCGCCGCCGCCAAGTATCCCCCGCTGGGAGACCGTTCGGTCGGTGGCGGCCTGCACGCGTTGAATTTCGACGCCTCCGCGGGTGACTATTACAAACATGCGAACGACGAGATTCTTGTCATCCTGCAAACCGAATCACCCGAAGGGGTCGATAACGCCGAGGCGATTTATTCGCTCCCGGGGGTCGACGCGATTTTCGTCGGTCCGAACGATCTGACGTTTCAGATGCGCGGTCCCGATGGCATCGATCCCTCGCCGGCTCAACTCGAAGCGATGCTCCAGCGCGTCCTGGCGGCGGGAAAAAAGACTGGCACACCGGTCGGCCTGCACGTGCAGTCGATCGATGATGTGAATCGCCGGGTCGCCGAGGGGTGGCGATTCCTGGCGATTGGCAGCGAACTCCGCTTCATGACCGCCGAATCGCAGCGCATCGTGTCCGGACTGCAATTGAAAAAAGCCGCCGACCTCGCCCGCTACTAAACGATTTCCCACATTCCCGAATCATCTCCCGCGTCAATCTCCCGCGTCAAACTCTCTGGGCCACGCTCCATGCACATGATGAAAGCCATCGCCGTCCGTCCCGGTCAACCCAACAGCGTTCACCTCGCCGAGCTTGCGAAACCCAACGTCAATCAGATCCCCAACGGTCGCGGCGTGCTCGTTCGCGTTCTCAAGGTTGGTGTCGACGCGACCGACCGCGAAATCAACGACGCCCTCTACGGGAACGCCCCTCCCGGGTACAACTTTCTGGTGCTGGGGCACGAATCGTTTGGGATCGTCGAGGAAGTCGGTTCCGCGGTCAAGCACGTCAAGCCGGGCGACTATGTCACCTGCACCGTGCGTCGGCCGGGCGGTTCCATCTTCGACATGATCGGTCGGTCCGATATCACCAGTGAAGAAATCTACTACGAGCGCGGCATCAACCTGCTGCACGGGTTTCTGACGGAATACTACGTCGACGACGCCGAGTTCGTGGTCCGCATGCCGATCGGACTGAAGCACCTGCACGTGCTCGCCGAGCCGATGAGCTGCGCCGCGAAAGCGGTTCAGCAGGCTTATGAAGCGCAACGCCGCTTGCAGGTCTGGGATCCCAAGCTGGCGTTCGTGACCGGTGCCGGACAGATCGGGTTGCTGACCACCCTCATTCTGCGACTGCGGGGCCTGGAGGTTTACACCTTCGCCCGGGGCGAGGCTCCGAATCTCAAGTCAGAGATCGTCAGCGGAATTGGGGCGCATTACGTCAGCACGAACCAGAAGTCGCTGAAAGACGTGGCGGCGGAAGTCGGGCGTCCCGATCTGGTCGTTGAGGCGACTGGTTCCAGCGCGATCGCTTTCGCGGCGATGGAAGTTTTGGGCCACAACGGCGTTGAAGTCTGGACCAGCATCACCGGGGGACAACGGACTGTGCAGGTTCCCGCCGACAACTTGAACCTGAACTGGGTTCTCGGCAACAAGCTGTTGCTCGGCTCGGTGAATGCGAACCGCCGCCACTTTGAACAGGGGATTGCCGACCTGGCTCTGGGAGAAGTCACGTATCCCGGCGTGATCGAGCGGATTCTCACGACCCCGGTGAAGGGGATCGAGAACTACAAGGAAATGATGCGATTGCTCGTAGAAGACAAGCAGGCGCTCAAGGTGTATGTCGACGTCGCCGAGGGGTGATTCGCGGCGGAGGTTTGAGATCGCAGGCGAACTAAGCCGCGCCGGTCACAGAGCGGGATCCAATCACCTCTGTGTGACAGGCGCGGCTTAGCGTTTGCTGTCGTCGGATAAAGCGAGGCCTCGGCGTCGCTTACTCGATCGCCTTCAGAAACTGTTCATAAGCGGCACCGACCTTGCCCGCCGCGGTGTCACCATCATGAACGTACAGGCCATACCGCAGGCGAACCGATTTCCCCGCGTCGAGGACAAACGGGTCGGATGGAAGTTGTCCGTTGGTGTAGGCGTTCTGACCAAACGGACTGAGGGTGAACAATCCATAGTCGCGGACATGAAATCGCGACGGGCGAAAGTTCTTGGGGTGGTCAAACAGCGTGACTCCCTTGGTTTGTCCTTCGACCGTTCCCACATAGTCGACCCACTTTGAAGGCTGGCCCCAGCACTCCTTCTCCCCCTTCTTCCCCTCGGCGTTACTGATCTGCCCCCCCTGTTTCCCGCGCAGTGTGTCGGCGACGCGGATGCCAAACATCCCCTCTTTCGTGTCACCAAATGTCACCTTTTGGCCAGCCGCCTGAAACTCCAGATCGTAGACCAGTACCCGGTTCACGAAGAACGCCGCCTGCACCGTTTCGATCAGCAGCGGCTTGCCATCGTTCCCCAGCCAGTGGTTCACAATCTTCATGCGGGCCGGGTTCCCTTCCGGAACTATCAGCTCCACGCTGACGTTTTCGATTTTCCCCTTCTCGGCCCAGAACTTGATCTCATTCACTTCGTCGATGGAACACCATGCTCCCTTGTGGTGCGGGTGATCTTCGGGCTTTTCCAGCGGTCGCACGACACTGATTCCATCCGCGGCGCGCACGGGGAAAAAGTACGGTTTGGGCTGCGATTTCGCCGTCCGCAACGTGGTGAACTCCGCACCGTCAATGGTGACCGCCACCGCGTCGGCTGACTTGGTCAGTTTCACCACAGGTTCCGCCGAAGCTACGGACGCCAAGCCGGCGATCATCAGCAAAGCGGTCATCAGACGGGCGATCATAGCGCATCCTCGAAGTCGGCGAATGAGAAACTCTCAGAACAGATCAAGTGCGGATTATGCAACAGCCGGCCATCGCGAACAAGCAACAATCATCAGCTCGTTCGTTCAAACATGATGTCTAAACCCAGTCGCGTGAAGCACGGCTGCTTAGCCGGTTCGCCTCCGCATCTCCGACGAACTCTTCCTTCACCGGATCGATCGTCAGCTTGCGTTTCAGAATCCAGGCGATCGCCGCCGCGTGACAGGCGATGTGCGAGCGTCGCATCACGTCGGGATTTGCGGTCGTTGCCTTCCGGGATCGAACACAGTCGAAAAAGTTCCGGGCATGAGCCGAGACGTCGAGGCCCCGCACCCGTTTCAAGTCGTCGGTCACCTGTTTTTGCAGCGAGTCGGGCTGCGCGACGATCTCCCCTTCGTCCCCGGTCTCGACCGATCCTTCGTCGCCAATGAACCGGACGGGACACGTTCCCAGCCGCGTCACATAGTGCGGGGCGCGGTCGCCAAACGGTGTGGGAAGAAAGTCGATGATCAACTTCACGCCGTTCACATACCGACAGACTATGTTCTTTTCGGTCGGTTCGTATTCGATCGGCAGCGTATCGTCGGCCTGGTTGGCCCACTGGCAGAGATCGACCGTATGCGCCCCCCAGTCGAGTAGCCGGGCACCGGAGTCAAAGTCCCACTGGCCTCGCCATTTGCCATCCACATATTGCTGATTGAACGGCCGCCAGGCCGCTGGCCCGAGCCAGAGATTCCAGTCGACAAGATCGCGCGACGGGGTCGGTTGAGCCGGAAGCCAACTGTTGTCGAGCGTCGGAATATAGACCGAGGCGTGCATCGTGTGGAGTTTTCCGAGCTTGCCGCTCTGCGCCCATTCCACCGCTTTTTGAAAATTGGGGACGCTGCGCCGCTGTGTCCCGGCTTGAAACACCCGGTTCTCGCGGTGCATCGTCTCTGCGAGTTCCTGACAGGCGGCGATCGTGATGCCGCACGGTTTTTCGCTGTAGACGTCCTTCCCCGCTTTCGCCGCCGCGATCGAAGCGGCCGCGTGCCAGCGATCACCCGTCGCGATCAGGACCGCATCAATATCTTTGCGGTCGAGCAACTCGCGGAAATCGCGATACAGCTTGCAGTCGCGGTTGCCGTAGTGTTCGTCGACGAGCAGCTTCCCCGCGTCGCGACGTTTCGCCTGCACGTCGGCGATCGCCACGCACTGGATATCGGGGAACGGCAGCATCGCCTTCAAGTCATAAGTGCAACGCGGCCCGATGCCGATCACTCCCAGCGAGATTTTTTCACTGGGGGCGGTGTTTCCTTCCAGCCCCAGTGCCCGAGCGGGGATGTAAGTCGCCATCGACGCCGTCGCCACGGCTCCCGCGCGCAGGAAATCGCGACGGGTGGTGTTGGCGGATTGTGTCATGGGAGTTCTCCAGCGATCAAGCGGTTCAATGGACATTCAACAGTTTTGCGGCGTTGTTCCAGAAAATGTCTTCAATCTGGCTGTCAGTCAATCGCTCCGACCAGCAGGCCCATTTGACCGAACGCAAATGTTCCAGCCCGATGAGGACCGGATCAATCTTCGAGTGCTTCTCTCCCCAGACTGGCGTCTCTTCATACAGCCAGAGGAACGAGTCGGCGGCCGAGAGCGAGCGGCCCCGCATGTGGCTGATTGGCAGGTCGCTGCCGTACATCAGCTTGTCGTGCCCCAGAATGCGGATAATCGCCTGATGCGCGATCGGTTCGCAATTGGCACTGGTGTCGAAGTAGAGATTGTCGAGTCCCTTCAGGTGGGGCAACCCTTCCAGATTGTGCGCGGGCTGAAATCCGCGGGCCGAGTGCGCGAGAATCAGCTTCATGTTGGGATACTGTTCGCAATAACGGCGGATGCACTCGTAATTCTCGCGGTCGGCGACCGCCCGCGACTTCACCATGTGCAGCGTGATCACCCACCCCTCTTGATGCGCGAGCTGCACAAGTCGCTCGGGTAGAAACTCGGGGATGGAAGACTCCCACGTCGGTTTGCTGGCGGAAAACGTGTGGTAGCATTTCAGCCCATGCAGCTTCAGCCGATGGACTTCCTGACGGACCCACTCCGGATCATCGTCGGGACGGATGAAGAACTCACCACGAAATCGGGGATTCTTGGCGGTCTCGCGCCCGGTCATTTCATTGGTGCGATCACGCCCGGCGGGCTTGGTGGGAATCGCGTAACTGAGGAACAACGCTCCCATCTCACGCCCGGGATGCAGCTCGTCCACGAGCCGCAGGTATTCGTTGGCACCCACATCGCCCGAGTAGCCCGGAATTCGGAACGGCACTTCGTCTTCGAACCACAGATGGCAATGGGCGTCGAAGACGCGGGGGGGAATGAACGTCGCCAGTTCCCGCTCGTAAAAGTCACGATCACATGAGCGGGCGACACCGCGAAATGAACTGGAGGGTGTTGAGGACATGTTCGCCGGTGGAATGGAGTGAGAGTTGGATCGTCGGCAGATTGTCGCAATTGGGTTTCAAGAAGGCAAATTCGCGGTGAGCTAGCGACAACACCGGATCGCAGGAAACGACTGGTGCGGCGTGCCGTCGGCGGGAATTCATTCAAACAGATTCTGTTGCGACTCGGAACGAGACTTTCCACTCCCTTTCTTTCCGGCACGTTGACTGGCCGGCGTGGCGTTCTCTTCGGTTTGGTCGGGATTGGCGACAACCTTTTTCTTCCGCACTTTGGAGGCCAGCGATTTGCCGTTCGCGGTGTTGGGGGCGCTGACCAAAGGCTCTGGCGCGCCTTCCAGGCGGTCACCTGGTTGCACTTTTTGCAGGCGCTCGGTTCCCCGCTTCACATAATCCTCAGACAGTTCAAACCCCAGATAATTCCGCTCCAGTTTCTTGGCGACGACCAGCGTCGTGGCGCTGCCGGAAAACGGATCGAGGACCAGCTCTCCCGCGTTCGAACAACTTCGAATGATCCGGCCCAACAACTGCTCGGGCATCTGGCAGCCATGAAAGCCAGCCCGCTCCTTGAACGTCCCTGCGACGCGCGGAAAGTACCAGGTGTCTTCCTCCGCCTGAAACCCGTCGACACAATCTTGCGGCCGCAAAATCCAGGTGTCATCGGGAAGTCGTCCGACTGGATTGGCGCGATTGTCGGCGTACACGAGCTGCCGCGCGGAGGGAACCCGAATCGCCTCGGTATTGAACGTGCAATTTGTGGGATCGACCACGAAATGGAACAAGTGCGCGTGTGAGCGACTGAATTTGTATTTGCAGTTCACGCCAAAGGTGTAGTACCACACAACCCAACTGCGGCAGGTGAAACCGATCTCCTGCGAGAGAACTTTCAACTCGGCGGCGTACTCATCACCAATCGCCAGCCAGAACGTTCCGGTCGGTTTGAGCGCCCTACGGACCCCTTTAATCCACTGGCGTGACCAGGCGAGGTATTCGTTCGGCTTCTTTCGATCCTTGTAGACATCGTAGTCGTAGCCGATATTGAAGGGCGGATCGGCGAAGACGAGGTCGACGGAGCTTTCGGGGAGCTGCGCGAGGGAGGCGACACAGTCGCCTTGAACAATCTGATTGAACTCTCGGGGCACCAGCAGGCATCCTCATCACAGGAGATTTCGCGGGAATCCATCGCAAAGGGAACACGGTCCGGCAGTGTATCACGGGGCCTGCAACTTTTCATTGACACGCGCTCACCCTCGGCTCCACTTGCACACCACGCCGTTTGCCCCTCAACCGGCCTGTCGGCCACCTTCTCCCCGAAAGCGGGGAGAAGGATCCGATTCAAGCCGATCTGCGCAACCCCGCTCGCCCCCCAACGGACGTTTCCCAGCACACTCAACTAGCCACTTCATTCCGTCAAGTCACCTTCGGCTGATCGCGAGAAACCATCGGCGGGCACCCGAATCCGTGTGGCCTTATCGTCCCGGCTTCGGAACGCGCTTGCCGCGTCCCTTGCCTTTCCCTCGCGGCTTCTGGCCGCTTTCGGCTTTGGCCGCCTGTTCGGTCGGGGAGAGCTGCTGACCCGCGTTTTGTTTTGCCCGCAGAATCTGGTCGCGCAATTGCGCCGCCGTCTCGAAATCGAGGTTGCGAGCCGCCTCGTGCATCTGCGATTCGAGTTCCGCCAGCACGTCGAGCGTCAGTGCCGACTCTTCGTCCCCGATCCCGGCAGCCTTCTGGGCCACCCGCCGCGCCTGCACCTCTTCTTCAATTCCCTTACGAATCGCTTTGCGAATGGTCTCGGGAGTGATTCCATGTTCGGCGTTGTAAGCGAGCTGCAACTCCCGACGGCGCGCGGTTTCGTCGATCGCCGTCCGCATGCTGTCGGTGATCTGGTCGGCGTACAGGTAGACCTCGGCGTTCACATTCCGCGCCGACCGGCCGATGGTCTGAATCAGACTCGTCGCGCTCCGCAGAAACCCCTCCTTGTCGGCGTCCAGAATCGCCACCAGCGAAACCTCGGGCAGGTCCAGCCCTTCCCGAAGCAGGTTCACTCCCACCACGCAGTCGAAATCAGCACCTCGCAACTTGCGCAACACTTCCACCCGTTCGAATGCGTCGAGTTCCGAATGCAGCCAGGCGCAGCGGATTCCGACTTCTGTCAGGTATTTCGACAGATCCTCGGCAAGCCGCTTCGTGAGTGTCGTCACCAGCACTCGCTCGTTCGCCGCCGTCCGCTGTCGAATCTGCTCGATCAAGTGCTGAACCTGTCCCCGGGCCGGGACCACGTGAATCAGCGGGTCGACCAGTCCCGTGGGGCGAATCAATTGCTCGACAATCTCGCCTCCCGACTGTTCCAACTCCCAGTCGGCGGGGGTCGCGGAAACAAAAATCGTCTGCAACTCCTTCGCGCGAAATTCTTCGAACCGCAGCGGTCGATTGTCGAGCGCGCACGGCAGCCGAAAGCCGTGGTCAACCAGCGTGGTCTTGCGCGATTTGTCTCCCGCGAACATCGCCCGCACCTGTGGCACCGTGACGTGCGATTCGTCCACGATCACCAACGCGTCTTTGGGAAAGAAATCAAACAGCGTGTAGGGAGGCTCGCCCACCTTTCGCCCGGCGAGCGGCCGGCTGTAGTTTTCAATCCCGGGACAAAACCCCCCTTCCTGCATCATCTCGATGTCATAGCGTGTGCGGGCCGCCAGTCGTTGCGCCTCCAACAGCTTGCCTTCGCGACGAAAAAACGCCAGCCGCTCTTCGAGTTCCTCGCGGATTTCTTCCAGCGCCATGTTGATGCGATCTTGCGGCAGCACGAAGTGTTTCGCGGGGTAGATGTAGATTTCGTTCAGCTTGCGTGCCTCGGCACCAGTCACCGGGTTGATCTCGGACAGAGATTCAATCTGGTCGCCCCAGAGTTCGAGTCGATAGGCGAACTCTTCGTAGGCGGGCCAGCATTCCACAACATCGCCCCGCACCCGGAATTTCCCCCGGGCGAATTCGTAGTCGTTGCGGTCGTAGTGAATGTCAATCAGCCGGCGGAGCAGGTCGTCGCGATCGATCGATTCCCCCACACGCAGGGGAATCATCATTTCGAGGTAGTCTTTGGGCGAACCCAAGCCGTAGATACAGCTCACTGTGGCGACAACGATTACATCGCGCCGGCTGACGAGCGCGCTGGTGGCGGCGAGCCGCAGGCGGTCGATTTCTTCGTTGATCGACGCGTCTTTTTCGATGTAGATGTCGCGCTGAGGGATGTACGCTTCGGGCTGATAGTAGTCGTAATAGCTGACGAAATACGCGACCGCGTTGTTGGGGAAGAAGTCGCGGAATTCGCCGTAGAGCTGGGCGGCGAGGGTCTTGTTATGCGACAACACCAGCGTCGGACGCTGCGCCTCGGCGATGACATTCGCCATCGTGAACGTCTTTCCCGAGCCGGTGACCCCGAGCAGGACCTGATCACGCCGATTCTCCTTCAGCCCCCGGAGCAGGGCGGCGATCGCCTTGGGCTGGTCGCCGGCGGGCTGGAATTCGCTATGGAGCTGAAAAGGAGGCACGTGAAGCGGGGATCCAGAGAGGCAGCGCGGGGACTGGGGCCGGCGCAGTCGACGGTTTGCACTGGATCCAGGCTGGGGGCAAGCGCGAATTGTAGACAGCTTGCGATTCGAATCGTAGCTTCACACAGTCCCCGGTTCACATCGCCTTCAACACGTCGTAAGCTGTCGCGATCGCCTGGTCGATGTCGTCGGCAGAGTGCGCCGCCGAGACGTACCACAAGCCGCGACCAATCAGACGGATACCGCGATCCTGCATTCCGACGACAAATTTGGCATACGCCGGCTTGTCGTAAGCGAGCGTGTCGCGGTAGTCGCGTACCGCGGGCAGCTTTGTGAAGCCGGCGTGGAACATTGGTCCCAGCCCCTGGATCCGCAACGGATGTCCCGCCCGCTGAGACACGTCGGCGAGTCCCGCCATCAACAATTCCCCTTTCGCCTTGAGCGATTCGGGGATCTGATCGCGCTCGAGTACACGCAGAGTCGCCAGCGCCGCCGCGATGCTGGGGTTGCCGGAATTCATCGTCCCGGCGTGAATCACCTTACCCTCAGCGATCGGCTGCATGAACTTCTTCTTCCCCGTAAGGACGCTGATCGGATAGCCGCTCGCCATTGCCTTGCCAAACACCGCCAGGTCAGGAGTGACGCCAAACAGCGTTTGAGCCCCTCCCAATCCGGTCCGGAATCCGGTGATCACCTCGTCAAAAATCAGGACGGTTCCGTGACGGTCACAAATGTCACGGAGCCCGCGCAGGAAGCCCGGCTCGGGGGGGATGCAGCCATTGTTGCACATTACCGGTTCAGTGATGACGGCGGCAAGTTCGTTTCCGTGTCGGGCGAATGCCTGCTCGACCAGTTCGAGGTCGTTCCAGGGGAGGACCAGCGACTCGTGTTCGATCTGCGCGGGGAGTCCTTGTGACCAGCGAACCGGGGTTGGGTTGTCACGCGGGCCCAGGTCGGCGAGTGTTCCACCGACACCCACCGCCACGTTGTCGAACCAACCGTGGTAATGTCCTTCGAAGCGGAGGAACCGGTTGCGTCCCGTCACGGCGCGGGCGAGACGCAGGACGGCGTGGTCGGCTTCGGAACCCGAGAGGCTAAACCGCAACAGCTCGGCACAAGGAATCAGCCTCTGAAGACTCTCCGCGAGTTCAAGTTCCTGCAGATGCTGGCCGGCGTAGAGTTGGCCCGCCGCACTCGCCTGCTGGACAGCGGAAAGAACCTCAGGGTGAGAATGCCCCAACACGAGCGGTCCCTGGCTGAGGGTGAAATCGAGGTAGACGTTACCATCGACATCGGTCAGCCGGCTCCCCGAGCCAGAGACGTAGAACAAGGGGTGTGGTGCCGAGAATTTGCGAAACTCGCTGGCGACCCCACCCGCAAGGACTCGGCAGGCACGTTCGTACAGTTCGCGGGATTTTTCGTAATTGGGCATGGGAGGAGTCGCGGAGGGAACGCGGAAGTTTGCGGAGACAGGATTGTAACGGACGTGGGCGGAGGGGTCACATGCGCCGGCCTCACCGGAAAAATCACAGCGGGTGCGCGAACGTGTCGCTCCAAAAAACCGGTGGCTGGCATTGGGTTGGACGTTGAACTACACTTGTTCCAAACGGGGAGCGCCCGTTCCCACGCGGGGTTGTCGGAAGTGATTCCGGTCACTCTGGCGGGGTCAGCGACAAGTGGAATCATGAACCCATAGCGCCGGTCAAGGCGATAGAGGAGTTTGGCGACGTGCAGGTGGCGATCTCGTGCAAGCACGGACATTTGGACAACGGTCAGCAGGAACACATTACCCGGAAATCGGAAAAACTGCTGACGTACTTCGAACGGGTGACGGCGATCAGCGTGACGGTCTCCCATGAAAAAGACCGGGTTCGGGTGGAAATTCTGGTCGACGCCGAACACAAGCACAATTTTGTGGCGTTCGACGTGGGGGAGTTGGTAATTCCGACGTTCGACATCGCGCTGCACAAGATGGAGCAGCAGATCAAGAAGTACAAAGAGAAGATCCAGGACCATCGCCGGGATCGTCCGTTAAACGAATTGGCTGGCGAGTGAGCGACCTGCATCCGAGGAGTTCCGTAGTCATGAAGTTGTCTGAGTTTGTGGTTCGCGAATCGATTCTCACCGATTTGAAGCTGGAAACGAAAGAGCAGGCTATTCGCGCCATGGTGGAGAGCCTGTGTCAGCACGGGGGGATTCCCGGTGCCGACCAAGAGAGCATCATTAGCGCGATCCTGAAGCGCGAAGAGCTCGGATCGACCGGGATCGGTCGTGGTGTGGCGGTTCCGCACACGAAGCACCCGTCGGTCGATCGGCTGGTGGCGACTGTCGCCATCTCGCGGACCGGGGTCGAATTCGCCAGTCTGGATGGTGAAGACGTTCACATTCTGTTCCTTTTGGTTTCCCCGCCGGAACGTCCGGGCGACCACTTGCGCGCGCTGGAGAACATCTCGCGGCACTTGCGGAACGACAATTTCTGCAACTTTCTGCAACAGGCGGTCTCGGCCCAGGCGGTGATCGATTTGCTGGAGGAAGCGGATAACAACCAGCTCTAGTGGTTTGCCATGAACGAAAAGCAGACCTATTCCAAAGATGTGGTTGTCGAGCTGAAAAACGGGCTGCACCTCTCTCCTTCGGTGCAGATCGTGCAGACGGCGCAGGGGTTCCGCGCGAAACTGGCGATTCACAAAGGCGACCGTGTCGTCGACGGCAAGAGCATGCTCGATTTGATGACTCTGGCCGCCGAGCACGGCACCCGCCTGCGCCTCGAAGCGACCGGTGACGACGCCCAGGCGGCCCTGGATGCGATTGGAGCGCTGTTTGACCGGAACTTTGTCATCGACGGCGTCTCCGCCGACCGGGTTTTGGTCGATTAGCCGATGGAAATTCGCCGAGGTATCGCAGTTTCCCCCGGCGTGGCGATTGGCCCGGCGCTGGTGTTTGGTTCTGAGGGATTCCGGATCCCGCAGAAGCTGGTCGCGGTTGATATTGTCGAAAGCGAAATCCACCGTTTCCACGGAGCGCTCGCCGCTTCCGTTAAAGAGATCGGCCTCCACGAAGAACTCGCCTCGGCCCGGCTGGGAAAACAATATGGAGCGATTTTCGCCGCCCATCGGCAGCTCGCTCAGGATCCCAAGCTCTCGGGCGAAATCGAACTGCTGATCCGCGAGAACTTCTACACTCCGGAATACGCGTCGAGCAAAGTGCTGAGGCAACATGCCCGCACCCTTCAAGGCTTGGGTGATCGATACTTCGCCGAGCGGGCCAACGACCTGTTCGACCTCGAAAAACGGATCCTGAGGCACCTACTGGGCGAGCGTCGCGAAGAGCTGACGCAGCTCACGTCGCCGGTGATTGTGCTCGCGCACAATCTCACTCCCAGCGAGACGGCGAATCTCGACAAGCAGTTCGTACTCGGTTTTTCAACGGAAGTCGGCGGAAAGAGCAGCCACACCGCGATTCTGGCCGGGGCGCTGGGACTTCCCGCTGTGGTGGGGGTCGGGTCATTCCTGTCGGATGTTTCGGGCGGCGACACGATCATCATCGATGGCCACGACGGCCTAGTGATCATTGACCCCGATGAAGACACGTTGCAGCGGTACAAGGTCGCCCAATTTCGGCAGAGCAGTACGGCGATCCGGTTGAAATCGCTGGGTCCGCTCAAGGCTGAGACGCGGGACGGGGTCGAGGTCAAGTTGTTCGGCAACATCGAATTTCCAAGCGAAGTCGAACATTGCGTGCAGTGCGGGGCAGCGGGGATTGGCTTGTATCGGACCGAATTCCTGTACCTCGAAGGAGGTTTGGAGCCGACCGAAGAGCAGCATTACGAGGCCTACACCCGGGTCTTGAGGAATTTCCCCGGGTGTCCTGTGGTGATTCGTACACTGGATTTGGGTGCCGAGAAGTTTCCGCAGTCGATGCAGCAGGTAATTGAGGCATCGCCCAATCCGACGCTGGGCCTGCGCAGCCTGCGGCTGACGTTGCAGAACCTGCCGATGTTCAAAAAGCAGTTGCGGGCGATTTTGCGGGCTGCTGCCGTTGGGGATGTGCGGGTGATGTTTCCGCTGGTTTCAACGCTGTTGGAGCTGCGGCAGGCGAAGTGGATACTGGCTGATGTGGGCGAGGATTTGCAGGAGGAAGGGATCGAACACAACCCCCGGCTGAAGGTCGGAATGATGGTCGAAGTCCCCTCGGCGGCGATACTGGCCGAGGAATTCTCGCGCGAGGTCGATTTTTTCTCCATTGGAACGAACGACCTGATTCAGTATACATTAGCAGTTGACAGGGCGAATCCCGCCGTGTCCCACCTATATTCCTCCGCCGACCCGTCGGTTTGCCGACTGATTCGGCTTGTTGTGTCTGCCGCCGCCCGTCAGAACGTGTCGGTGTCGGTTTGCGGACAAATGAGTTCCGACCCCCTTTTCACCGCGTTGCTGGTGGGGATGGGACTGCGGGAATTAAGCGTTTCACCAAACGCCATTCTCGAAGTGAAGCAGGCGATTCGCAGCATGACGATCGGCCAGGCGAAAGAGATCGCCTCGCGGTCGGAGATGTTTGACGTCGCCCGCGATCTGGAAAGCTACCTTCGGGGAGAGCTGTCAAAGTTCTCGCCGGAACTTGTGGATTAGTCTGTCGCGCGTTGAGATTCCGAGGGAATGTCAGCGGGCGGTTGTTTCCAACCCCGCGGGGGGCGTAACGGCAGCGTTTCCCGCAACCAACCGAATCCATCGGTCTTACACAGAAGTGCCCGGTCACTGTTCCACAACACACAATCCGCAGTCAGTCCATACCACGCGCGCGGGGCGCCGCGGGGATGGTCTGGACAGGCCCAACGGTCTGGCTCGCAACACTCCCCTCGGGGAGACTGTTCGGCCGTCCATGGGCGGCGGGCCTCTCGTGAACAGTCCGGGTGCCGATCGTCATTGCCGACGAAGGGCGTTTAATGAAGAAGGAAATGCTCGTCAATGCTCTCCAGCCCGAAGAGAGCCGGATTGCCATCATCGAAGATGGAGTTCTTGAAGAACTCTACATCGAGCGCAACAGTCTCGAAAACTACGTCGGGAACATCTACAAAGGCCGCATCGTCAATATCGAACCCAGCATCCAGGCTGCGTTCGTCGACTTTGGTGTGGGCCGCAATGGTTTCCTCCACGTCAGCGACGTCGAGTTCCAATACTACAAACACCTGGGAATCCCCAACGCCGACGGTGACGACGAAGGCGAAGAACGCCGCGGTCCCAAGAAGCGATTCAACGAACGCTCGGTCCGCAACAAGCCCCCCATTCAGGAGATCTTCCGTCGGGGAAGCGAAGTTCTCGTCCAGGTGATCAAAGAGGGGATCGGCACCAAAGGGCCGACCCTGTCGACCTATATCAGTATTCCGGGTCGATACCTGGTTTTGATGCCCGGGCTGGGTCGGGTGGGCGTCAGCCGCAAGATCACCGACGATGGCATCCGCCGGCAGCTCCGCCAGGCCCTCGAACAGCTCAAGCCCCCCAAGGGACTCGGGTTCATCATCCGGACCGCCGGCATCGAGCGATCGCAGAAAGATCTGCAGCGCGACTTGCACTACTTGCTGCGGCTCTGGAAGGAAATCGTCCAGAAGATCCAGCAGACCAAGGCACCTGGAGGGATCTACGAGGAAAGCGACGTCGTTATCCGGACGATTCGCGACATTTACAACAAGGAAATCGAAACGGTCTGGATTGACGCACCCGAAGCGTACGAACGGGCTCGCGATTTCCTCAAGGTGGTGCTGCCCCGGCATGCCGACCGGATTCGGTTGTACGATGGCAAAGAGCCGTTGTTCCACCACTATAAAATCGAAGACGAAATCGCCCGCATTCAACTGCGGCGGGTTCCCCTCGAAGGGGGTGGCTCGCTGGTCATTGACCAGACCGAAGCGCTGGTCGCGATCGACGTCAACAGCGGGAACTTCCGCGCCGACGACGACGCGGAAGAGTCGGCGTACAAAGTGAATCTCAAGGCGGCCCAGGAAATCTGCCGGCAGATTCGCCTCCGCGATCTGGGCGGGGTGATCGTCAACGACTTCATCGACATGCGCGATGAAAAGCACCGCAAGGGGGTTGAACGCGCCCTGCGGGATGGCATCCGACGCGATCGGGCCCGTACAAAGGTGCTGAGGATCAGTCCGTTTGGGCTGATCGAAATGACCCGGCAGCGAATTCGTCCGTCGTTGCGGCGGAGCATTTACGAAGATTGCCCCTGCTGTCACGGAACCGGTCTGGTGAAGACCGCCGAGAGTATGGCGATCGAAGTGGTGCGACTGCTGCTCAGTTCGGCACACCGCGAGCAGGTGTCCCGGATCACGGTGGAAGTGAACGAGCGGGTGGCGACGTTCCTGAACAATCGGAAGCGTCGGGATCTGATTCGGTTCGAAGAAGAGAACAATTGTTCCATTCATGTGGTTTCGCGGACCGATACGGGTCCGGAACACCTGGTGATGAAGTGTTACGACGCGACGGGAACTGAACAGAAGTTTCCACTGTCGGAACCCTCGAAAACGGGGCGCTAGTCGAGTATACTTGCGGGTTTCCGCCACCCCTGCGGTCCTTTAGCGGTCCGCAGGCTTGCCGAGGCTTGAATCGTTCAAGCCGGCGACCGGGTTGGCCTGATGTGTTCTGTCCGGGATTCACCGGCCTCTTTCCCGACCATTGGCGGGCGTAAGCCCAGGTCGCCAGGGTGGAAAGAGTGAGGGAGTTGTGATGTTCGCGATCATTGAAGACGGCGGCCGGCAGTACCGAGTGCAGGCTGGAGACAAGGTTCATATCGACTACCGCGCCGAACTGCGCGACGGGGACGCGCTCCGTTTCGAACGCATTCTCGCCGCCGGCACCGAAGCCACCGCCACGATCGGCCAGCCCCTGATCTCCGGCGCTGTCGTCGAAGCGACGGTCGTGGACGACGAGGTCCGTGCCCGTAAGCTCGAAATCGGCAAGTTCCGCCGTCGTAAGGGACACATCCGCCACAACGGGCACATTCAACGGCACACGCTGGTTCGCGTGATGGCGATTGAAGTCCCCGGGTTCGAAAAGGTTCTTGCGCCGGTCGCTCCTCCCGCGGCCCCCGCGCCGGAAGCTCCCGCTTCCGAAGCCCCCGCCGCCGACGCAACCGCCGCGGTCTAAAGCACGATCTTGAGCCTGACCAGCAACTCCGCCGAGATCGACCATCTGCGCTGGAAGAAGTTCTCCGTCCTCAATGACGGGTTCGTCTGCCTGGTCGATTGTATGGGAGACGACGCGGCCGTCGTGCAGGCGGCCCGCGTCAGCTATGGCGAAGGAACTCGCAAGACTTCCGACGACCGCACGCTGATCCGTTATCTCCTCCGGCACAGGCACACCACTCCGTTCGAAATGGCGGAGTTGAAGTTCCTGGTGCGCGTGCCCATGGACTGCTGGCGCCAATGGATTCGGCACCGGACCGCCTCGGTCAACGAGTACAGTACGCGCTATTCCGTGGCGATTGATTCGATGCAGTCGACCGTTCCGGGCGAATGGCGAACGCAGGCGACGCAAAACCGTCAGGGGAGCAGCGGCGAACTACCCCCGGAAATCGGGGAACAGCTCTCCGCCGACGAACATCACTTCCACGTGCAGGCGCGGAAGCTTTACCTCGATCGGCTTGAAGCGGGTGTGGCGCGCGAGCAGGCGCGTAAAGATCTTCCCTTGTGCACTTATACCGAGGCGTATTGGAAGATCGACCTCCACAACCTGCTGCATTTCCTCTCGCTCCGGTGTGATGAACACGCACAGCAGGAGATCAGGGCCTACGCGCAGACCATCGGCGAACAGATCGTCGCCAAGCTGTTTCCCGTCGTCTGGGAGGCGTTTGGCGATTATCGGATGCGGTCGATGAATCTCTCGGCACTCGACGTTGGCGTGATGCAGCGCCTCGTGGCCCGACCACGGCCGGTCGACGCCACCACCTGGACCGAAGTCGATTTTCTCGAATCGCAGGATCCAAGCTGGTTGGCTCTCGCTCGCAGCCGCGAACGGGACGAATGTCGCTCCAAACTCGAGCGTCTGGGCCTCCTCGCCCCCCTGGCGAACGGGGCGTCGTAAGCCCCCTGTCGTCGTTCGCCCCTTGGTTTCTATTGGCGCGGGCGTTTCTTCCTTGCCGCATCATCAACTCCGCTTGATGCCTCCTTCGATCGGCGGTACGCTGGCGGTCTGTGTGTCAACTCGTTGACACAGTTGCCTCGCCCCCACCTTGTCGGCCAAGCCATGCCCAGCGCGCACACCAAGTCGCGATCTCGACCGCTCGGCTGCCAGCCCGGTGAGCATCCCGCATTCGATCGCCGGGCGCTATTGCAGTTGGGAGGCTTAGGTCTCGTCGGAGCCGGCATGCCCGATCTGCTGCGACTGCGGGCCGAGGCGCAGACGGCGTCGCGTGCTCGGGCGAAATCTGTCGTGTTCATCTTTCAGTCCGGAGGTCCGTCTCAGCACGAGACGTTTGATCCCAAGCCGGCCGCACCCGAGGGAATCCGGGGGGAGTACTCGGTCACGCAAACCCGCTTGCCCGGGGTGAATTTCTGCGAATATCTGCCGCGACTGGCGGCTCGTGCCGACCGGTTTTCGATCGTGCGCACGATGCATCACACCGCGGATCGGCAGTTCCGCAACGAACACAGCAGTTGCCACTACCTGCTGCTGAGCGGTTCGACAGAACTCCCCCCGGGTGACACCAACGCCACAATCACCAACCCCCGTCCCGGGCGGATCGAGTGGCCGTCGATCGGGTCCCAAGTGGCATTCGCCGCCCCAGTCGACGCGACCGTCGGCTGGCCGGCGATGGTCGAAATTCCCCGCGAAAACCTGATGAAATATCCCGGGCGTGGTTCGGGATTGCTCGGAGCGCCGTATGACCGCTGGGGTGTCGATCTGGCTCCGGTGTGTAAATCTCCCGATGCCGCCGGCTCTTGCCCCAACTGCTTTAGTCATGATGATCCCAACGATCCCAGACGTGCTGCGGGTCCGGGGCCAAACGCGTGGTGGAACAACACCAGTTGCCGGGATGCGTCGTTTCATCTCCCTGCGCTGGCGACCGGGGGAGTCGGAATCCCCCAGCTCGACGATCGCTTCGCGCTCTTGTCGCAACTCGATTCGGTTCGGCGTGACGTCGATACTGCGGGTTCGAACGGGTTGTTCGATCGTTGGGACACGTACCGCCAGCAGGCATTGCGGCTGCTGGTGGCGAGCCAGCCAGGAGCCGCGAATCCCTTTGACCTGTCCCAGGAAACGGACGCGGTCCGGGACCGGTATGGGCGGGAAGAATGGGGACAGGGTTTCCTCACGGCCCGTCGGCTGGTCGAAGCGGGAGTGCGGATGGTGCAGATCAACTTGCGGGGATGGGACACCCATCAAAACGCGTTTCGGGATCTCAAAGGAAAACTACTCCCTTCAATTGACCGCTGCCTGAGCGGGTTTCTCGATGACCTCGAGGAGCGTGGTCTGCTCGACGAGACGCTGGTGGTCATGTGTGGCGAGATGGGCCGCACACCGAGAATTTCCCCGATCGCGGCGGGCGGAAAAAACGCCAGCGGCGAGGTCTTCACCGATGGCCGGCATCACTGGGGGGATGTCTTCCCCTGTTTCTTCGCGGGGGGCGGGATTCGTCCTGGACAGGTGATTGGTCAGACGGATCCCCAGGGGGGCGTCCCGGTCTCCGAGGCGTTCACCCCACAGGATCTCGCCGCCACGATCCTGCATCAGTTGGGAGTCGACTCGAACGCCGAGTTTCACGACGCGGCGGGTCGACCGTATCGCCTGTTGCTGGGTCAACCGATCGGCGGTCTCGTTTGATGCCAAACTCCCTCGCGGAGTGGCTGGCGCGAATTCGCGCTCGACTGCACGGTGTCGACCTTGCGATGTTGATCGCCAGCGCGGTCGTGTTGATCGGCGCGTGGTGCTTTGTCGAAATCGCCGACCTGATGCAGGTTGGCGATTCCGATTCGTTCGATGCCTGGGTGCTGCGTTCCTGGCGACAACCCGACAATCCCGCTGTATTACGTGGCCCCCCTTGGATGGAGGAAGTCGTCCGCGACGTCACCGCGCTCGGCAGTCCGTTCATTCTGGGAATTGCGACGACGATCGCGGTGGGGTATCTGCTCGTCAGCGGCAAGCCGCACACCGCCGCGTTCTTGTTGATCTCGGCGGTCGGCGCGGGGATTCTGATCTGGGGCATGAAGATCGGCTACGCCCGTCCCCGGCCGTTGGTTGTTCCCCAGTTGATGCGGGTCGAGAATCACAGTTTCCCCAGCGGCCACGCTCAGGGGGCGACCGTGGTCTTTCTGACGTTGGGAACGATCATCGCGCGACTTGTCCCGACCCGCCGTCGCAAGGTGTATATCTTGGGAAGCGCACTGACCGTGGCGGTTCTGGTCGGAGTCAGCCGAGTCGCACTGGGGGTCCATTACCCGACGGATGTTCTCGCGGGCTGGACGGGGGGAATTGTCTGGTCACTCGCCCTGTGGGTCGCGGCCCGCCAGTTGCAGCGCCGACGCTACGTCGAACTTCTCGGCCCTCCGCAGGCGAGCGGGGCGGCGTAAGCCCCCTTTGTCAATTCGTCGATAATCTCCGTTCGACTCACTGGCCTGTAACCAGGAGTCGCGCTCTTGAGCCCAAACGTTTTCCGTCGACCGGCATTCAAAGCGCGATTCGAAACTTCGCTCTCACGCTCCAGATCAGTCACATTGATTGGTAGGATGGCGGTGTTCTCGTCCGCCCGATCGACTTCCGTTGGATCCCCCAAAACCAAAATGTCCGAATTCGTTCGCGTTGCCTCTGTCGCCGAGATTCCCCCGGGAACAAGCCAGGAAGTCGTCGCCGGGAATCGCGTGGTGGCGATCTTCAATGTGGATGGCGAGTTCCACGCGCTGGATGGAATCTGCCCGCACGCCGGCGGACCGCTCGCACAAGGAAAGGTCGTTGGCGGAGTGGTCGCCTGCCCTTGGCATGGCTGGCAGTATGACCTCAAAACGGGCCGCAACTGCGTCAACGCCAACATCAACGCGGGTTGCCATGCTGTCCGGGTTCAGGGGGATGACATTCTGTTGGAAGTCTCGTGACCTGCGAGGAACGGGCGGCACGCGGCCGTAGCGTGGATTTTGAACCACGCGACTTTCTCTAAGAATTCCCCAGGAGTCGCTCGTAGTATTCCAGGATCGCGGCAGCCTCGGAATTCTCGTCGGCGACTGCGGGACTCGGCGGCGTCGCAACGGCCTCGGCGGCCGATGGTACCGCTAACGGTGGTTCAGCGACAGGCGTTTCAGCGACGGTTGGTTCAGAGACCAGTGGTTCCACAATGGGTTCGGCCTCAATTGCTGAGTCGTCTCCCACAGGCACTTCCTGAACGCCGCTGTCCGGTGTTGGAATCGCCGGCACCGTCTCAGTCACTTGCTGTTCCTCAGGCACAACGACCGGTTCAGGGACCGCCGAGGTGGTTTCGATCTCGGTCGTCTCGTCCGTCTCATCAGACAGGACATCGTCGGGAGGCGTTGATACCGGTTCGGGCTCGGGTGTCGGTTCCCACACGGGCTTCCGGTACACCGGAACGACGATCACCTCCTTGGTGAGATTGAATCTCAGCAGTCGGCACGGGATCGGACCATTCCACAGTTTGTGTTCGGCGTCGGGGGTCATTTCCAACGCACGCGACAATGTGGGATTCCCCGACATCACGTACACGATCCAGCCTTTGAACCGGTCGCGGAACAGTTCCCCCATCCGCGAGTAGAATCGGCAGAGATGTTCTTCATCTCCCAGGCGGACACCATAGGGCGGGTTCGTCACCAGGATCCCTGGTTCGTCGGTGGGGGGGATCGCCTCCTCGATGTCGCGCAGAATGAAGCTCAAGCCCGATTGATCGACCCGGGCGCGAAACGCGTTGTCGCCGGCGGCGGTCAACTGAGATTCCGAACCGTCACTGCCAAAAATCGGGGCGGGCAGCTTGCGAAGCTGCTTCGAACGCAAATCGGTGGTGATTTGAGCCCAGATCGTGCCGTCGAAGTCTGGCCACTTTTCGCAGGCGAAAAACGGTCGCGCACCACCGGTCGGCATGTGCAGCGCCATGCGGGCCGCCTCGATCACCAGCGTTCCCGAGCCGCACATGGGGTCATACAGCGGAACCAGCCCGTTCCATTCCGTCACCTGCAGAATCGCCGCCGCCAGAGTTTCTTTCAGCGGGGCGGCTCCCCCGGAACCGCGCTCGGCGCGGTAGCCGCGTTCGTGCAGGCTGGGGCCGGTGGCGTCGAGACTGAGCGTGCAACGGCCAGCGGCGAAATGCGCCTGAATGACGACGTCGGGATTCTCTTTGTCGACGTCGGGCCGGGCTCCCTGTTCGTTCTTCAATCGGTCGCAGATCGCGTCTTTGATTTTCAACGCCGCGAACATCGTGTTGTAGAGCCACTTGGTTCCCCCCAAGGGAGGAGGTGGTGGCTCTGAGGGATCCCGGGGAGGACGGGCCCCGTCTCTCGGACCTCCACGCGAAAATCCCCGGCTGGGTGGCCCCGATTTGTTGGGTCGTCCCCCGGGAATCGGCGGCTTCTCCGCCGTCGCCGAGACAGACAGTGTCCGCGTCGGATTGAGATACGCCTCCCAGACAATCCGTCGAACCTGCGAATAGACCATGTCGGGAGTCGTGGCGGCGAACTCCCTCAGGGGCTTGAGAACGCGGGTGGCGGTCCGCAGCGTCAGCAGGGCGCGGTACAACACCTCGCGGGGTCCACTGAATCGGACCCCGCCCGGGACAGGTTGAATCTCGGTCGCGCCCAGCGCTTCGAGCTCCTTGACCGCCAATGGTTCAACACCCCGAGCCACGACGGCGAAATAACGATCCACACGCAGTTCCAACGCAAGACTTTCAGGCCGGTCGGCCTGAGAATGGGTAATCCGTCGACTTTAATCGCCCCGGGACAGATGGTAAAGGGCTGGCGCGATAACACCCCGGTCTCCCCGACACGAATCTTCCTCACAAATCCCCTGCACGTTAGACTTCCCCGACACCGCGTATCGCCGCTCCGTACAGGTACCGTCATGCTGCATCGCTCATTCTCTCCAGTTCGCAGGTTGCTGTTCCCCTGCCTGATCGCGCTGTCTGCCTGCTTCACACCCGTCGCGATCGTCGGGGCGGCCGACGTTCTCCCCGTTTCGCTGGAGACGGTGAAGGTGGAGATGCGCGACGGCGTTCGGCTGGCGACTGATGTGTATCGACGTTCCGGAATCGAGCGGGGGCCAGTGCTGTTGATGCGCTCGCCGTATAACAAAGAACGGACGAAACCGGTCGCCGAGCGGTTCGCCAGGGCAGGCTATATCACCCTCGTGCAGGATTGTCGGGGCAAGTTTCAATCCGAAGGAACATTCATCCCCTACGATAATGAAGGCCAGGACGGGTTTGACGCCGTCGAGTGGATCAGCAGGCAACCCTGGTGCGACGGAAAGATTGGCATGTGGGGGAGTTCGTATGTGGGGGCAACCCAGTGGCAGGCGGCGGTGGAGCAACCCCCCGGGCTGGTCACCATCACCCCGACCGCCACCTTCAGCAGTTTCTATCGCAATCTGTACCTGGGGGGCTCGGTTCGTCTCTCGTTGATCACTCGCTGGGCGTCGGGAAATTCCCCCAAGCCTGAGTCAGTGATGCCCCCCACCGACTGGGATGCGACACTGCTGCATCTTCCCTTGAGCGATTTTGATCGCGCGATCGGCTGGCCCATTCCCTGGCTCTCGGGAATGTTGACGCACCCCACACCGAACGGTTACTGGAATCGGCTCGATATGACCGAGCGTATCACCCGGCTCGACCTCCCGATCCAGCACGTGGTGGGATACTACGACTTCTTCTCCCGGGAATCGGTGGGCAATTTCGTCCGTATGCGAAACCAGGCGCGAAATCCCCGAGTGCGTGAACAACAACAGTTGATTCTAGGCCCGTGGGATCATGGAACCATCGGAGCCGCCCAAGTTGGAGAAGTCGACTTTGGACCCAACGCCGTCTGGGACGCCGCAGGTGAGAACCTGTTGTGGTTCGACCGGTTTCTGAAGCAAGATCCCGCGGTGACCAGCCGACCTCTCGTCCCCGTGCGGTACTTTTCGATGGGGGAGAACGTCTGGAAGGAGTCGCAGTCGTGGCCCCCCGAAGGAGTTGTTCAAACACCGTTCTTCCTGCATTCGAAGGGGAAAGCGAATACCCGTGCTGGCGATGGCGTGCTGTCACGGACCGCTCCGGTGGCTGACGAGCCTGTCGACTCGTTTCAGGCCGATCCCGCGAAACCAACTCCCGCCTGTCCGCCCACCGAGAAGCGTCCGTTGAACGCCGCGACTTGGGCACCCGTTGACCAGCGCCCGATCGAAGATCGCAACGACGTACTCGTTTACACCAGCGAACCCTTGGACAAGCCGCTCACATTCGCGGGGGACGCTCAGGCGGAACTGTACGTCGAGGCCGACACGCCGGACGCCGACTGGGTGGTGAAACTCGTCGACGTGCGGCCGGATGGATTCGCGTACAACCTGGCGGTCGGAATTCAACGAGGAAGCTTTCGCGATTCTGAATCGACTCCTCAGCCCTTAAAGCCGGGAACGGTCTACAAGCTAACGATCGATCTGGGGCCTGTGGCGGCGCGATTGGCCGAGGGGCATCGGTTGCGGGTGGACATCAGCGGCGCGTATTTCCCGCTGTTTGACCGCAACACAAACACCGCCGAGGGGCCGTTTGGAGCGCGGACTGCGGTGTCGACCGAAACGGTGCATCACTCCAAATTACGGGCGTCGCGCATTCTGCTGCCGGGGATCAACCGATAGGACGACAGTCTGCCGGCGATACGGAGACAATCCAATCTCCGTTACCGCCTCTGCGGTTTCCCACCGCTTTTTGGAACGCTCGAAACCAGATAGATCCGGCGTTTGTCGGGTTCGAATTTTTCGATCGCGTAGCGGAGCATCGTGCGGGGCATTGCCGGCGCGTGTTCGTGGAGAAACGCCTCCAGCAGCGCTTCATCCCGGTCCCCGACCTCCCGCAGCATCCAGCCTGTGGCTTTGTGGATCAGATCTTCCTTGTCACTCAGCAGCAGCCGACTCAGCGCCAGCGTGTCGTCGAACTGGTCGAGACGGATGAGATGTTGCGTGGCGACAATCGCGATTCGGCGTTCCCAGAGACTGGCCGATTTTGCCAGTTCGACCAGCGGCTCGCGGAATCTGTCCCTCAAGTACCCTCCGACAATCGCGGGTGCCGACGTATCGACGAGATCCCAGTTGTTGACGTGTCGGGAATTGCCGAGATAAAAGTCGTAAACCACCTTGCGATGGACCGCATCGCACTTGCCGACGCTCAACACGAGAATCAACAGCGCGAGCAGGCGTTCTTCATGGATCGGGGAACGTAGCAGGACTTCGATTTCAGGCAGCGGCAAGTCTCGGTACTCGCGGGCCAGCGTGCGAAGTGCCGGGACGCGGATGCCGACAAACGTGTCCCCTTCGCCGTATTGGCCCGGGCCGGTTTTGAAGAACCGGGCAGACGAAGCCGCCACCTCGGGCGAGGCGAGTGCGTTCAGTTTCTGTCGGATTTCGGCGGAATTCATCACGCGCTGCGTTGCCAAGGGAACAAGTTGATTTTGACAGGGAAATTGTTGGACATCGGACCAATGCCTAAGAAAATCCCACGGGGGTCTGGGGGGACAGAGTCCCCCCAGCTTCGTCCGTTATCACGCCAAAATATCCTGAACCACATGCCCATGCACGTCGGTCAGTCGGCGATCGATGCCGTTCTGTCGCATCGAGAGTCGCGTGTGGTCAATCCCCAGCAGGTGCAGCACCGTGGCGTGCAGGTCGTAGCACCACGTCTTGTTCTCGACCGCCTGATACCCCCAGTCGTCGCTTTGACCATGGGCGACTCCCGGCTCAATGCCGGCCCCCCACAGCCACGTCACAAACGATCCTCCGTTGTGGTCGCGTCCCAGGCTCCCCTGGGCGAAGGGTGTGCGACCGAATTCCGTCGACCAGATGATCAGCGTGTCCTGGTCGAGGCCGCGCGATTTCAGATCGCGCAGCAGGGCGGCGATGGGGCGGTCGACACTGAGCGCCATGGGTGGCAGATCTTTTTCGATGTTGCCGTGGTTGTCCCAGTTGTTGACCGCCCCCTGCGGACCGCTCCACACCTGAACGAATCGAACGCCCCGTTCAACCAGTCGCCGGGCGAGAAGACACCGCCGACCGAAATCCTCCGTCGCCGGCTGATCCAGTCCATAACTGGAATGCACCGACGACGATTCCTGAGACAGGTCAAACGCCTGTGGCGCGGAAAGCTGCATCTTGGCCGCCAGTTCGTAACTGGCGATTCGCGCCTCCAGCCGATCATCGCCAGGATGCCCGTCGGCGTATTTCTGATTGATCTGCCGCAGGAGATCGAGTCCCTCCTGGTCGGCACCGCGACTGGCGAAGGTGAAGCGGTCGTTGGGAAACAGATCCGGGACAGCGGGTTTCGCCGTCGCGTCGATCACTATCCCCTCATGCACCGGCGGGAGAAAGCCGGGGCTGAAGCAACCCTTCTGGTTGTACGGGAGACCGCGGGAATCGGGCAGCACCACAAACGTCGGCAGATCATCGGTCAGGTTGCCCAGCGCATACGAAATCCAGGCACCCATACACGGAAACCCGGGGAGCAGAAACCCGCTGTTCATCATGTAGGTGCCGGGTCCATGCACGTTCGTCTTGGTGGTCATCGCCATCAGGAACGCCATCTCGTCGACCAGCTTCGCCTGCTCGGGAAAGACGCTGCTCACCCACCGGCCCGACTCGCCGTGCCGCGCGAATGAGAACGGGCTTTTCATGATCGCGCCGGCGGGTGCGGTGAACCCCTCGGGCTTCTCTTTCGGACCCAGCATCTGGCCGTGCAGCCGCTCGAGTTCGGGTTTGTAATCGAACGTGTCCATCGGGCTGGCCCCGCCCGTCATGAACAGTTGGATGATCCGCTTCACCTTGGGAGGATGATGCTGGACGGGAAAGTCCTTGAAGTTCTGGCCGGCTTCCGCGCCGACCGCCGTGGAGTCCCGTCCCAAAAGCTGACTGAGCGCGAGGCAGGCGAATCCACCACCACTTCGCAGCAAAAGCTGCCGGCGGGTTGAGATCTCGGTCTTCACCACTCTTCTCCGGAAGGGTCAGGGGACGAACAGAAATTCACTCGAATTCAGCACCACCCGGCAGAGCGCCGCCAGACCATGCTGTTGGACAAACGAACGCAGCCGCGCTTGCTCCACCTCAGATGGTGCCCGCTGATACGCCCTTCCAATCAGCTCGGCAATCTGCCGCTCGCTCTCCCCAGACGTCTCGCTGATCGACTGCGCCATCGCCTGGCTGTGAAACAGCACAAAGTTGTTATTGTACAACGCGAGCGATTGCAGCGGTGAGATCGAATAGCTACGCGTCGGCGTCAGGAGACCCAGGTCGGGAAAGTCGAGAGCCGAAAAGAGCGGATCGGGAATCCCCCGCCACACATAGCGATAAATGCTGCGCCGGCCCGACCCGGGCGAAGCCCAGTCATAGACCGCGTAGTCGAGCTTGGGAGTCAGTTGCGCTCCGGGCGAGGTATGAAAATGCTGGATCGCGGGGCCACCCATCGAGAGATCCAGCCGCCCTGAGGCCGCGAGTACAAAATCACGATAAGCGTCGGCGTCCAGCCTCAGTCGGTTCTGTCGCCACAACAACCGATTGTCGGCGTCGACCCGGGCCGCGTCCGCGTTGTTCCGCGACGACTGCTGATAGGCGCGGCTGGTGACGATCAGTCGGTGCAACTGCTTGAGTGAACCCCCCGCGGAATCACGAAACCAGACTGCCAGCCAATCAATCAACTCGGGATGCGACGGGACGCCGCCCATTCGGCCGAAATCACTGGGTGTGTCACACAAACCTCGACCGAAGTGGTAATGCCAGACTCGATTCACAACGCTCCGCCACGTCAGCACATTGTTCGGGTGGGCGATCCAGTCGGCGAGCGCCGCGCGCCGGGCGGCTTCGTTCTGTGGAGGGATGCTGGAAAACCGCCCCGGAAGATGCGTCAGGGCCGAGAGCGCCCCAGGGGGAATCTCCTCTTTCGGCTTGTTGATGTCCCCCCGCTGCAACAGATGCACCACCTTGGGACTGGCGATGCGAGCTGGTTGCGACTTCCCGCTCCCCATGGGAATGGCCACGTCAGGCCCCGCCGCGTAAACCACCCCCTGCGCGGGAAGACGCGCCAGCTCGGCTTCGGCCGCCAACCGCGTCACATGGCCGGCGATCACCAGCTTTTGGGCGTCTGTCCGCTGGGACGCTTCGGTACCGAGCGCCTGTTCGACATCCGTCGGCAGAGCGATCACCTGCGAGGGAGGGCCATCGGTGAGGGTAAGACGAAACGCCCCAATGAGGTGCGCGCTGCCATGCAGTTGCTTCAGCGTGATGGTGAGCGAAGCTCCCGCGACCAGTTCCAGCGGCTGGGTCAATTCGAAGACCGCCTGGTGCGGTTGACCGACGGCGGGATGAATGCCCCAGGCGGTTTTGAGATCTCCATCCAGCGCCCGGGTCACGTCCCAACCCTCCTGGTTGAAGTCCGCCGTGGCGCGGGCGATCGGGACCGGTTTGCCGGCCTTTTCACCTGGCGTGAACAGTGTCAGCACAACTTCCGACAGATGGAGGTTTCCGTTGTGACAACGCCCTGGCCCTTTCATGGGCAACGAATCGTGTGGCAGCAATTCCAGCCGAACCGCGGTCACTCGCGGCAACGAACTCTTCACCGTCACAACATATGTATCCGTGTCCGGCGCGGTCCCCCCCGCGACAATCACTCCCTCCCCCTCGACCGCCAGGGTGGCCCCATTGGTGGAAACGTAGGACTGCAGCTCGGCCGGCTTCCAGGTCGCGCCGGGACCGCGCTGACTGAGCCAATCGGCTACCAGTCGCTGACTCTCCTCGGACTGCAAGACGGCGGCGTCCCCCTTCTTAGCCGCGGCGAGCAGCGCATTGAGGCGTCGGCGGTCGGTCGCGATCTTCAGGTCGGCGTCGTAAGGAATGTCTCCTTTGACAACGCCGGCGAAAACCGCCTGCAGCGCGTAGTAATCCTCCTGCGCGATCGGGTCGAACTTGTGCGCATGACAGCGGGCGCAGTTGGCCGTCGAACTGACGAACGCCGCCATGGTCTGGGTCAGCATGTCGTCACGATCGAGGTAATCGAACGTGACGGGTCCAGTCGCGTAGGTGCTGTAGTCAAACGTCCCCGCCCCCAGAAAACCCAAGGCGGGGGTCAGTTCGCTCGCCCCGGGTTCAAAATAATCGACGGCCAGTTGTTGGCGAATGAACGTCCCCCAAGGGCGGTCGGTATTCAGGGCTTGAATGACATAGTCACGATACGGCCACGCATGATCGCGACCCACATCGTGTTCGTACCCGTGTGAGTCGGCGAAGTGAATGGCGTCAAACCAGTGACGGGCCCAGCGTTCGCCATACCGGGGGGATGCGAGCAATTGGTCGACAAGGCGGAGATACGCTTCCGGACTGGGGTCGGCTGTGAACAGGGCGACTTCCTCGGGGGTCGGAGGGAGTCCGATCAGATCGAAATAGAGCCGGCGGATCCGTTCGCGAGGCTCGGCAATTGGCGTTTGTTGCAGCCCCGCCTGCTCCAGCCGGGCTTGCAGGAACGCGTCGATCGGATGCGGTTCAGCGTTTTCAATTGGGTTCTTGAGCTTTGGGATCGCGGGGGAGACTAACGGCTTGAGTGACCACCAGACCTCTTCATCTTTCCCCTGGGGTCGGATGACACGATCGTCGGCGGCCCCCTTGCGAACCCATTCCACCAGGATTTCAATCTCCGCGGCGGCCAGCTTTTTTTCGGGCATCTTGAGATCGGGATCGCGATGCTCAATCGCACGAATCAGCAGACTCTCTTCGGGCTTGCCCGGTACGATCGCCGGCCCGCGGTCGCCCCCTGTCACCCAACCACTCTTCCAGTCGAGCGCAAGTCCGCTTTCCATCTGGCCAGACGAATGCGAGTGACAGGCGTAACAGTGCTGCCGCAGAATTGGTTCGACCTTCTGGCGAAACTGGTCGGTCGGCTCGTCGGCCTGAAGCCGGCTGGCAGACAACACCATCAGCGCAAACAGCAGTCCCGAGACATACCCGGGCCGCGTGCGACTTCCGGGGCTGCGAATCCAAGGTCGAGTGGGTTGGAAACGGCGTGTCATGCCAGCAGTTCCTTCAGCACGATGTCCCCGGACACACCCGGCGATTCGCGAAACGGGACGCGGTTGCGGATCATGGATCGGGCTCACCTGGGCGGTGCATCCCCGAGTTGCCAAGAATCGGACGTGTCGACCTGGCAGAAACGATGGTCAACAGGCTGCAAATCGAGGGACGAGCAAATTCCATTGAGTGTTGTACCACGTGTGGGGAACGGGCGGCTACCATTGCGACGCTGTCGCACCAAAGCTGGGGGACTCTGTCCCCCCCAGCTTCCGCCCAACGTAAGCGCCCAACAGAACCACGTACTCCGCGGCCGGCGGGGGGGGGGGGCCGCGCGAGAAATTTCGCCGCGGTGCGAGGCTGGCGGGGCGCGGCGCACGGTGATTGCCAATCCGACCCGTTCGCGCGGCTATTGACGAGATTCCTCTCGACCTGAGCCCTCATCGCGGCGGCGAGTGACTGTCGACCG